>JAICKD010000323.1 GCA_025928125.1 Ktedonobacterales bacterium | reverse complement strand
GGTGGAAGCCGCCGCCAACCTGATCGTAGATGCCGCCAGCCGCCATCTTGTCGAGTGTCAGTTGCGCGAGCGGCAGCAGATCGTCGCTCAGCCCCTCGGCCCCTGCCCGCGCAGGCCCGCTCGCCTGCCGCCGCCGCTCCATCCGCAGCAGGAACTCAAGCCCGAGGGGATGCGGGAACTTCGGCGCCCCTTTCAGGCCGCCCTCCTGCGGATCGAAGTTGGCAAGGTCAGCGTTGGCCGCCTGCGCGAGGAGTGTGGGGTCGAGCGCGGCGCCGCTCTCCGCGCTGGCGCCATCGGCGAGCAGCGCGCTCAGGCTGGGCGGCATTGGCAGCGAGCGCTCGGCCTGCTCGCGATAGATTTCGCGCATCGCCTGCGCCTGCTGCTCCACCTCGTCGCGCTCGGTCGCATACCATTTGGCGATGTTGGTGAGCAGGCGCGGGAAGCCGGGCAGGCCGTGGCGATCCACTGGCGGGAAGTAGGTTCCAGCGAGGAACGGCGCGCCGTCAGGCGTGAGGAAGACGGTCATCGGCCAGCCACCACCGCCCGTCATGCGGATGGTGGCCTCCATGTAGAGCGCGTCCACGTCGGGGCGCTCCTCGCGGTCCACCTTGATGCTGACGAACTCGCGGTTCATGATGGCCGCCGTGTCCGCGTTCTCGAACGATTCATGCGCCATGACGTGACACCAATGGCAGGCGGAGTACCCAATCGAGAGCAGGATTGGCTTGTCCTCCGCCCGCGCCCGCGCGAACGCCTCATCGCCCCAGGGATACCAGTCTACCGGATTGTGGGCGTGCTGCAACAGATAGGGGCTGGTCTCGTGGATCAGCCGGTTGGTGTGGGCTGGTTCACCCTGCGTCGCCGCTGTGCCATCGTGCTGTGTCATCTGCGCGCCTGTCCTCTCGCTTGCTCTAAGGTCTTATGCTCACCTGTAGACTATACGACTCCCACGGGGGAAGCTGGTGGGCGCCGGAGCGGCGCGAATGACGAGCGGGCGTTAAAAAGTGCGCGCCAGCGTCGTCCTATAGGAGTGAAGAGTACGGGGCGAGGTTGAAGCCCGCAGCGCGTCGCAAGTCGCCCGCGCTCAGGCGCCGACACGGAGGGGGAACGGCATGCCAGCGCAAACGTGTGCGCCACCCGCATCGCTGACACTCTGGGCTGCGGCGCTGCTGGCGGGGACGTTCGTGCTGGTGATCGTGGCGCTGGCGCCCATGCAGCCGGGACGCTGGCGCTGGCGAACGCTCGGCGCGCTGCTGGCGCTGGCGCTGGCAGTGTGGTCGCTGGCGCTTCTCGCGCGCGTGCAAGCGGCCTATGACGCGCTGGCGTCCCAAAATCAGTTGGACCCGTATTACTGCTTGTGGGGCGGCATGCACGGGCCTCCGCGCTACCCGTTTTGGCTGAAGCAGACGGCGGCGCTGATCGCCCCGCTCCAGCGTCAGGCGCTCATCACCACCAGCGCGACCGCTGTGCTTGCGTTGGTGATCGTGGCGCTTGGCCTGCTGAGTTGGTGGCGCGGGCGCCCAGGCCGGGCGGGTGTGCGGCGCCGCTGGCGACTGGGGCGTGGACGCGCGCTCGCCCTGGGGCTGCTCTTCGCGCTGATCGTCGCCAGCCTCGGTGAGTTCACGCTGATACAGGCCAGGACTGCGCTGGCGCAGGCGCGGCCGTGCGCCACGCCGATGAGCGCCGCCGAGGTTCAGCAGGTGGCGGCCATGGGCATCGCGCTGATTCCGTCACGCGACACTGTGCCGGTGAGCGCGCAGGCGGCGCTTGCCACGAGCGAGCAAAATCTCGGCGCGAGCCTGCCCACACATCCCGCCTGCACGGTCACACAGCTCTACTTCGTGAATGCGTCCGGCATCGTGGAGGTTCCCCGCTTTGCGATTGTCTGGGTCGTCGGCTATCGCATCCCCGGCGCTGTGGCAGGCCCCGGCGTGCTGGCGACGCCGCCCAGCGAGGAGTGGACATTCGTGGACGCGCAAAGTGGCGTGTACCTCTACGGCGCGTTCATGTCCACGGTGGGCGGGTGAGTGTCTGCGCGCTATGCGTTCGCTCGTCCTGATGGACCACCTGGGCGATGTAGCCGAGCAGCGCGCGTATCTCCTCGTCGCTGAGTTGATAATCGTCCTGAACTTCGGCCAGCGTCATGCCTCCGGCGATCTGGTCAACGATCTGTGAGATTGCGATACGCCTGCCTCGCAGCACAGGACGCCCGCCCAGGATTTCGGGATCGGACACAACTCTTGGTGTAATGTCTCGCTGCATCGGATTCCTCCAAGCAACGCCACTACGATAGCATATCAGCGTGACCTTCCGCAGGACTGCTTTCCCCTGCTCGCCCATCTTGGCTCCAGCGAGAGTTGCAGTCGCTATCTACCTACTTGCTATCTGCTTGAAGTGACCGATGAATCATTTAATCATATCATCCAGATTCACGTCGCTTAAATTGTCGTACCCATATAGGCTAAGCCATCCAAATTCCTCCTGATCTTGGAGATTGCTTCCAGCAAGCATCTTCACCCTCTGATGCATGTATTTGCTGAGGTGGAAACTCACCAAGCCCATTCTAAACCAGATATCGTCGCCTTCATGTTCAGCCGCTACTGCGTACCAGAGATTGATGAGCGCTCTACAGTCGCGGTACTCAAGATTGTCTGGGCGCATGGCACACTCGTATGCTTCACCTTGCAAATTCGGCTCGCTCCATGCGCAAAGGTCAAATTCGCGTCCTGCGATGTCATTGAAATACTCATTATCGACCGTTGGCTCGACAAGACAATCCGCCATACACTCACCCGCAGCATAGTACCGGGACACACGACGGTAAAGTGTCAGTTCGACAACCTTGGCTCGTCGCTTGTTCAAATCGGCTTGGTCAGTGGCATTGGCATATAAACGGCGTACTGTGTCGGTGATAGTCCCGGCGAGTTCGATAGCCTGCTCTTCCGAGGATCGAATCCCTTCATCATTCGAAGCGGCCTGCAATTGGGTAGGGAGCAGCATATTGGCTCCTGCTAGCGCCGATTCAAACCGGCTATCGGCCATATTAGCGTGTTTGCTAATAATGCTTGCAATAGTTCCCAATGCCCCTGGAATAACAGCAGCTTCGGCAACCGCGATGACATCTGCGTTATCAGCGAGCGCCTGTATTTCGACAGTCCATGCTGCCCTGATCCTCATGCTTACACTTCCCTCCTGGCCTAGTCTACTTGGAGTCTGGGATATCTAGACGAACAGAAGCGCTACTCCTGCGGAGAGGGAGGCACCACGCGACGCCGACGTGTGGGTCGCGGGCGCACTTGAACATCCAGGGGTCCAGGCGCAGATTGCACCGCTGGGATCGCTGGGATCGCCTGAGGAATCACGATGGGGAGTAGCACTGGGCCGATGCGTAGCTGTGAACTCAACGTATAAACTTGCTCACGGAGGAATGGCAAGAGAAGCGTAAGCGAGACTTGCGAAAGGTAATCTGGTAAGCTCAACCCGTTGGGAATCGGTTGAACCTGTTCGAAGACACCCACTATCGTGACGGAGATTTCAAAGGGCCCTGCCTCCGATGGGAAACCAATAGTTGCGCCCATTTCTACTTGCGCCAGGTTCTCTTGCTCTGGACCTTCAGGCTTTAGCACAGTTGCGCCACTAATTTGCGCTGCTGGTGCTTCATCGGTTGCCTGAGCTTGTTTATTGCGTTTTGCGGAGAGCTGGACTGGGAAAACATCCCTAAGTTGTACAGACCCTAACGGTAGGGTCAACTCTTGGCTCATGGTTATCTCCCAAACAAAATGAGTGGTAAGGTGCGCCTTACCACTCATTCAAACGTGCGATGCGTTATGAAGCGCTCGCTAGTGCAGGTCCCTGTTCGATAGTAGGAGCGCTTATCAAGCGTGCTTCTATCGGTCCTGAGTTATCGTCTCGGCTACCAGGCGCAGTCCAGCCTACCCGACTTGTGTATGTGCCAGGCTCACGGCCATCAAACCTAATCAGTTTGACCTCAGCCCCAGAGGGTTCCCCTTTGCCATCGCTGACTCCGTGGGCACTGATGGCAAAGGATGGTAACACGCCGATCTGTAACAACATCGAGCGATACTGTGAACCGCTGTCGAACACCCAGGAATCCCGCGCTTCTGCTGGCGCAGCGTCGATCATCATGTGCAAGCCAGCAGTGACTCGCGCGAATCGTTCGAAGTGCGCGGTATCAGGCAGGTTGAGACGCCCTGGGATATCTGCCCAGAGTTCCAGCAGGCGACCGATAGTCTGCGCGTCCTCAGCGTCCTGTATATCCAACAATTGTTCCTGCGCTGGACGCTGCTTTTGATCGTTCAACGACTCATCCAGCAGCAACAGGAATCCCATAGCGAAGTCTGCCGCCAGCTTGTTCGCTATGATGCGTAGCGCATGCACGCGCAGGCGCCTAGGTAGGCGGAACGCAAACCGGGCGACGCGGTCGGTAGTGTTTGAAGGCAATGGAGGAATTTGCTCCATTATGCGCTGTGTTGAGGACAAACGCTCCAAAGCCGTATCGGAAGCTCCAGCGCGATCACGCTCGGGAGAGGAGCGATGCTGCTGTTGTATGCTTCGCGTCATACGTACTGGATCCCTTCACTGAAGGTAGGAACTAGTATAGCTTTGCATCAAACGACGCATGACATGTACCAAGAGTGCCTGATGCCCTTCGAAGTTGATGGAAGCAAAGCAGCTTCGTGTAGATGGTACGCCGTTGTGTGTGCAGAACTCTCACAGGAGGTGCGGCCTCAATAGTAGCACAGTCGGCTGTGTCACACCAAGGTTTTAATCTTTTCTGTCACACCCTTCTTACGGACGATGACCGCCAACGGTTATCATTCACTGCGCCGTATCTATCAATCATACCCTATGCCTGGCGTGGTATTTCTCAGTGTTTCCGTGCCCATCTCACCCCTGTTCCCCCGCTTGCGGTGGCCCCCCATCGGCTACGCGCTGCCAGCCGTTGGCGGCGAAGATCGCCAGCGTCTGCTGGTCGCCGGGAACGTAGGTGACGATGCTGTAGTC
>JAICKD010000013.1 GCA_025928125.1 Ktedonobacterales bacterium | reverse complement strand
TCGCGCGTCATCCACCACGTATTCGGTAAGAAAGCCGTGGAGTCCCTTGATGCCCCGCTCGGTGAAGTCGCCGGTCACACAGAAGTCCTGGCGGCCAGCGCGACAGGCATGGCATTCCGCATGCTGGCAGGGGCGACGCACCATCGACACGACGAGATCCCCCACCGCGATGTCGCGCACCTCTGGACCGATCTCGACCACCTCGGCCAGTGACTCATGTCCGAGTATGAGATAGTCCGAACCGTCCGGCGGCGTGCCGTACTGAAAGGAGCAGATCTCCTTGTCGGTGCCACAGATACCCACTTCGATCATACGCAGCTTGACCTCGGTGGGGTGCGCAATCTGTGGCTCCTCCACGTCAATGAGCTTCACCTCGCGCGAGTAAGGAAATACGGCAACCGCTCGCATATGCGCACCCTTTCCTGTCTGCGCTCGAATGAAGACTCCACGTGGGCGCGAGCGCATCGGGGTCCGAGACAGGCGTGGCCGAGTTACGGGATATTCCGCGTGCTCCATCAAGCTGTATCAGATGTACAGCGGTTCGATAGCGCGCTCTGTAGATGTCGGCGGCGCAGTCTGCACGAAACTGCATTCCGCTGCATAATGCGGGCCAAATATGTCGCCTGCTGGATGATCTCAGCTGAATGCTCTCCAACGTATGCGCCCTCTGAGGTCACGGGTGACCAGATGCGCGAGGCAAAGGGAAAGTAACCTCTCTCTGGCGCGAGGAGTCTGGGGCCAGCGTGCCGCAGGCTGAAGCCCTGCGGCTAATCCTGGTGGGGCAGCATCTCCGCTGATTGCAAGCAGATACGTCGGGGCCAGGATTAGCCGCGGCATTCATGCCGCAAGGTTGGTTTATCAGTTATGCGGGCAGCGCTAGAATATCCGGCTCGACCCAGTGCGCGCGGGCAGCCGGGCTGAGCATCGTCTCGCGCCGCCAGTGGCGGTAGGGCAGGTCTTTATCCAGCAGCATCGGGAAGGCCGCCAGGAACTCATCGAACGTCGTGATATCAGGCCGCGCCGCCACCATGTGGCCGACGAGCAGCACCCAGAAGCGCGTCATCGTCTCGTGGTATTTCTCGGCCTGGCCGTGCTGGGTCGCGAAGTAGCGGATGCCGCTGGTGACGCGCTTCATCGCCGCCTCAACGCCCGTCAGGCGGACCAGCGCCCACGTCAGCCGCAGGTGGTCGCGGTGATGAAACTGTGTCGGTGGCAGCGAACCTGATAAGAATGCTGTGACAAAAGCGTCGTCGGTCATTGTAGCTCCTCCTCCAGCGCGTGGATGACGGCAAGAAAGTCGCCGATGACGGTGTCGCCTACCTTCGCACGCACCCGCTCCTCGATGGTCTGTAGCGCGCCACTGACCCGCTCGCCAATCGCCCGGCCAGCCTCGGTCAGCTCCACTGCAACAAGGCGGCGTGAGGTCGGGTGAGGCACGCGCCGGACCCAACCGCGCGCTTCGAGGCGGTCGAGGATGCTTGTCAGCGTCGAGCGCTTGTGGCCAAAGCTGGTGTGCAGGTCGTTAATGGCGGCGTTGGGATGCCGCGCGAGGTAGGCGAGCACATGCGCCTCGGCCTGCGTCAGTCCCACATCGCGAAACGTGCGCTCGACCCACAGCCCCAGCGCGTGGGTGGCGTGTTCGAGCGCGGGCGCCAGTCGCGGCGCGTTGTAATCATCCATACGAATATGTATAATACGAAAACGTACAATTGTCAAGAGCCAGTGACTCTAAGATAGAGAGGTTGTCTACACCCCGTTGTGGTATTTTGTTCAGTGCAGTGAGTCGAAAGGGTGACTCCAGGCGTACGATAGAAACCGCGCTGTGGCCGCCACAACAGCCGACGCCGTTGGGTGAAGGGGTCTACATTGGACTGGAAAATGACCCACGTCTCGTTGGTCTCACTGAAGGCGAGCGTGTGCTCTTGCTCGAAACCAACGAGGTACAGGTGGAGGCGATAGTCCATAAACTGCTCTTGAATGGCCGTCAGGTCTGGTTTGGCGAATTTCAGGGCAAGATTCAAGTGATCTATTCAGACGACGAGACAACCGCTGCGCAGTCTGCTCCGAGGGAAGCCACGAACTAGTCCAGCGCCTGCACCGGCATGTCGCTGGACAGAAACTGACAAATAGGGTAGACATTTACTCTCTCTCAATTGAGAAAGAGGCAGATAGTTGCTCTGTGTGCTACGCATTGGGTACGATGCGATAGAGAACCGCGCTGCAATGGCGCGCGCGGGAAAATCGAGGAAGATGACCATGGACACGCAAACAGCAGAGAAGACGCTTGATACGCTTATGGGCGCCTGGGACGGCGAAGAGATTATCGTCCGCCGCGACCAGCCGACGGGCGCCACCATTATCATCGCAGTGCATTCGACGCGGCTGGGGCTAGCCTGCGGTGGCACGCGCATGAAAACCTATCCCGCCCTCGAAGAGGCTGTACTCGACGCCCAGCGGCTGGCCGAGGGGATGACCTTCAAGTTCGCCGCCGCTGGCCTGCAACGTGGCGGCGGGAAAGCGGTGATCGCGATTCCAGCGGGTCTGGATGCCGCCGCGCGCGACGATCTGCTCCGGCGCTATGGCGCGCTCATCCACCAGTTGGGCGGGATCTTCGCCTGTGGCGCCGACGTTGGCACCACCGCGCACGATATGGACACCATCGCCGAGACGGGCGCTCCCTACGTCTTTGGCCGCACATCCGAGCGCGGCGGGTCGGGCGATCCCAGTCCGGCGACGGCGACTGGGGTGTTCTCCGGCATCAAGACCACCTGCGCGCGGCTCTTCGGCAGCGATGCGCTCGCCGGTCGGCGTGTGGTGGTGCAGGGCGCGGGCAAGGTCGGCTATTCCCTGATGGGACTGCTACGCGATGAAGGCGCCGAGGTGACCTGCGGCGACGTGGACGCTGTCATCGTCGAGCGGGCGCGGACGGAGTTGGGCGTTTCGGCGATGGCCGCCGATGCGGTCTATGACGCCGAATGCGACATCTTCAGCCCCTGCGCGCTGGGCGCCATTCTGAATAGCGAGACGATTCCCCGGCTGCGCTGCCGCGCGGTGGTTGGCGCGGCCAACAATCAACTGGCCACCTCAGCGGACGCGGAACTCCTGCGCGAGCGCGATATCCTCTACGCGCCAGACTTTGTCGTCAACAGCGGCGGGGCGATCTATCTGATTGGGCGCGAGGTGTTGGGCTGGTCCGAGCAGGATACGCTCGACCGCGTCAGAAACGGCGTTCGCGATGGGCTGACCCAGGTCTATGCGCTGGCCGATGAGCATGGCATGACGACCAGCGCGGCGGCGGAGCAGGTGGCGCGGCAGCGTATCGCTGGCGGCCAGGGCTAGGGCGAGCGCGCAACATAGCATGGGACATCATTGCTGGCACGTCTTTAGCGTCTACATCGGTGCTAGAGTGCGCGCCAGCTTTATGTTATGCTAGAAAAGAGACAACGCGCTCGCACGTGTCCTCATCTCTCCTCGTTGCCGGTCCATCTCCCGGAGGCGTGCGCATGAAGCAGCAGGTATCGGCGCTCGGCAGGTTCGCGCTGGCAGGCTTGTTTGCCACGGTTCCCCATCTTACCGTCTCCGTCAAAATCCATGGTCTCGAATACGATACCCGCGCGCCACGCACCTTCTATGTCATCACCCATAAGCGCGACTTCGACGCCTTCGTGCCTGTTCCCCTGTTGCTCGCGCATCGCGGCAGGCGCGCGTTCACAAGCGAAGTCCATTTTGCCATGCGCGGCGATGGCTTCCAGATGGGATTCCTTTCGCGCATCGTCCGGCGGCCCGCGTGGTTCTCGCACGCATTGCGCCCGATCAATGTCGGGCCGATCCTGCGCGGGGTGGGCATTCATCCGCTCAATAGCCTCCATATGCGGCCAATGGAGTCCTGGATTCGCGAGGCGTTGCGTGCTGATGGAGACACCACCATCGGCGAGTTGCTGGCGCCCGCAATCATCGAGATGCTCGCTATGCGGACGGGGACGCGCGTCGCGAAGCTGGCGGCGCGGCCCGCCTCGTCGCTGCTCAAGTGGCGCTATTTTCCGTACTTGCAGGACGAGGTTGGGCCAGAAATCTTCGCGCCAGCGGCCCATCGGCGCGCGGAGCTACAGGTGCTGACGACGGCGAAGGAACAACTGGCCGATTGTGTGGACTGGCTGCGCGCGGGCGGATCGCTCTATACCTCGCCTGAGGGCCTTCTCTCGCCCGATGGCCGCCTGAGTCCCTTGCGCGCGGGGCTGACGCGAGTGCTGCGCGCGGCGCCCGCCGATACGCGCGTACAGCCCATCGCAATCATCTATGATTTCATGGCGACCGGCCGCCTGCGCATGTGGATCGACCTTGCGCCCGCCATCGAGGAAGGGGCAGCGCTGACCAATCACGAGCTGGAGCGGCGGGTACGGGCGGCCTGGCTGGAAGTTGCGCGTTTCACGTGTACACAGCTCGCGTCTGGTCTGCTGATGTATCGCTGCGAGCAGGGGCAGCGCGCGACGAGCATCGCCAGTCTGGAGGCGGGCGTGCTGGCGTGGGCGCGCGAACTGGCCGCGGCGGGACGGCAGGTGGACCCGGCGTTGCTCTCGGAGGAGGGCGCGCATCGAGGTGTGGCGCGGTATCTGACATACGCCGAGTTGCACGGCATCATCCGCCATTACGGCGACAGTATCGTGCTGGCGCCGGGCAGCCCCGGCGAGATAACGGCCACACCGGGCAATGTAGGCTATCGTCAATCGCCGCTTCGCTATGCGGCCAATGAGATGCGCGAGATGGCGGGGGCCGCGCCTGCGTTATTCGACACACTGGCGATGTGATGTGATATGTTCGGCGCTATTCTGATTTGATGGCGTGGTACGCCTCGAACTCCTCTTCGACCTCGAAGCCGAGCTTCTGGTAGATATGCTGCGCTGCGCTGTTGCCGACGGTGACGAAGAGCACAAGCTCGCTCTCGCCCCGCGCGAGCAACGCATTGATGCTCGCGCTGAGCAGGAAGGTTCCCAGTCCCTGCCCGCTGGCGTCGGGATGTGTCATCAGGAAGGCCAGCAGCGGCTGTCGATGGCCAGTGCGCTCGTCGGTCCAGTCGGTGATGATGGTGGCGCCGAGCGCGCGTCTATCCTCCTCGACGAGGAGTGAACAGGTATCCAGCAGCGGGCCGTACTTGCCGTTGAATGTGTCTTCGATCTCGGCCACTGCTTCCTCAGGCGTCTCGCCCTCATCGTCAATGGTGTCGTGGTAGGCGTCATACATCAGCGCGCCGAGGAGCGTGGGGTCGTGCTGGGTGACCGGGCGGGCGTTCCATGACCCTACGATGGGCTGTCTGGTGAGTCTATTGCGCATCATCCAACGCTTGAATGTTTCGGCCATGCTCGATTCCTTTTGACACTTAGACTCTATAGCCGTGCCTCGATCCAGTCCAGTAATGTCTGCGTATAGAGTGGGCTAATCGAGGCTATGTCGTGACCGCCATGCAATGTAGGATGATGGCTCGCGCCGCGTAGTCGCTCGATTGTCACATCGCCAGGCGCCGTACGGCGCCACACCTGGATGCTCTCATCAGCTGGCGTCCACTCGTCATCCTCGCCGTAGAAGAGCAGCGTCGGACAGCGTACACCTGCGAAAATCGGCTCTGGGTCGAAGTCCATGTCATCCCACGCGCCTGGTTCTGGCAACTCACGCGGAACGTAGGCGAGCGAGAACCAAGGCTGGTCCGTCATCTGATCAATCAATTCCTGCACGCGTACCCGTTCAGCATGGCCGCGTAGATAGTCCTCGTAGGCTGCGCGGAGGTCGGCTAGCATGGTAAGCGCCTCGTCTCCGTATCCTGCGCGCCGCAGTTGTTCGGCGGTCCCGTAGCGCATCTGGCGGGCGGGACTGACGCCGGTAGATGCGATCAGCGCCAGGAAGGCCACTGCATCCGGCGTTAAGCTCGCGGCCAGTGGAGCAGCCCACGCGCCCTGGCTGAATCCCCACAACCCCAATGGCGCATTGCCCACACCCGGAATCTGCCGCAGTTCATGGAGCATGCCGAGCGCATCCTTTGCCTGGAGCGCCAGCGGCACATCCCTATCGTCACTGTATGCCCGCCGGTCGAAGCGCAGCACTGCGACACCGCGCGGTGGCAAGATCTCCGCAAGATGGCGAAAGAGGAACTGGTCGCGCGACGGCTCATCCGCAGGGTGGAGTGGAACCAGTCCTCCTCGAACTGGCCCAGATGGCATAGTCAAGGTCGCGGTGAGTGTAACACCGTCATTGTCGATCTGTACCTGACGCTCGTCCACGCGATTCACCATTCACTCTTGTTTGAGCACGAAAAAAGCCTCCCGCGCATGAGGAGGCTCGTGATGCATGTCGAGGACATATGGTGGCGAGGGTGGGATTTGAACCCACGACCGACGGCTTATGAGTCCGCTGCTCTACCGCTGAGCTACCTCGCCATATCAACCGCCCCCAAGCCGAAGCCGGGGGGCGAAGATTTGGTAGCGGGGGGCGGATTCGAACCGCCGACCTCCGGGTTATGAGCCCGACGAGCTAACCACTGCTCTACCCCGCGTCGCAAAGGAGAGTATATCCCAGCGGGATGGCTCCTGTCAAGCTAGAAGCGATGTGGATACGATGGGGCGATACAAGCTGCTATGGGCGAGACGGCGGCTGGCAAGACACTAGCGCTACGGTTGTGCTATGCTGGATGAGCGGGGCGGGTCACCCGGGACGGGGCCAGCGAGTGGAAAGCAGGAGAGCACGGTATGTCGCTTCCTTCATCGTCAGACGCAGCAGGCGCAGCATCGCGGGACGCCGACAACGATGCCCTCGCGGCGCAGAGCGACTATAAACCCGACCTATACATGACGCCCGCCGAGGCGCGTGCGCTGCTGACCGCCACCCGCCGCAACCGCCTTGCGCGCTTCTCGCCCTACTTCAATCGCGTGCTGGGCTTCTTCCACGACCACTGGCTCGCCATCATCAACACTACATTGGCCACCTTTATCGGCATCGCCCTGGTGACGCCGCTGGCCTTCGCCGCCGGGCTGACCGGCCCGGCGTCTGGCGTCTTTGATGTCTTCCGGGTCTTCTGCGCCCAGACGCCCTCGCACTCCTTCTTCATCGCGGGCTACCAGACCTGCCTCTGCTCGCGCTGCCTTGCCATCTACACCTCGATTCTGCTCGCGGGTGTGGCCGTCGCCTTCCTGCGCAAGAACCGCCACCTGCGCGCGCTGCCGTGGTATGTCTGGCTGCTGGGCATGGTACCGATGGCGCTCGACGGCTTCACGCAGCTCTTCGGCCTGCGTGAAAGTAACCTGGCGCTGCGCCTGCTGACAGGCGTCATCTTCGGCGTCACCACCGCCTGGTTCCTGCTGCCGCAGATCGAGGAGGCGGCGAACCAGGAACAGCCCGCGCCCAATCCTGCCGCCTATGCGCAACAGAGCCAGCGTGAGGGCTAACCCTCCAGGGGATTCTCGTCGGGCCAGAGATCAACGCCAAAATAGTGGATGAACGCATCTCGGCCCGCCGTCGTGACAGCCACTGCCCTGGATGATTTCACCCGCCGCAGCCAGTCCCGCTCGAAACAATGGCTTGCGATGGCCGCGCCCAATGCGCCCGCAAGGTGATCGCGGCGTTCGCTCCAATCCAGGCAGGGCGCCGCAAACGCGCGCCGCCGTTTTTTTACCTGTCGCCAGTCGAGGCCGATACCTTCGCACCATGCCGCGCCCTGTTCCGTCAGGTGGAACTGTCGCCCCTCATAGCGCAAGAGTTCACGCTCGCAGAGCGCCTGCGTCATGCCAACGCCGAGCTTGCCAGCAAGATGGTCATAGCAGGTACGCGCCCGGCAGAGTACCCACGACTCCTCGGACTGCCGAAGAGAGCGCACCGGACGCCGGGGAGCGACGCGCTGAATCGCTTCCAGCATCTCCGCAATCTCTGGACGCGCCAGCTGGTAATAACGGTGGCGTCCCTGGGGAATCATGAGCAGAAGCCCCCCGGCGACGAGCTTTGCGAGATGGGATGAGATCGTTTGCGGGGTGAGTTGACACCGTTTGGCCAGTTCACCAGCTGGCAGGGCTTCCCCGGAGAGCAACGTCAGCAGAATCGTTGCCCTTGCTGGCTCGCCGATGAGGGTCATGATGTGCGTGATGTCCGGCTGTTGTGTATTCGCGGATGAATTCATATTTCGATGATAGTGGAAATGTTCACGACATACAATGTCCCTGAACCTTTTGTCTCGGAACATCCTTCAGGAGTTAGCAATGCGGCAGCATGATCCCCGTGATTCCCTAGATCCCCATCGCGTCATTACTCCGTCCATTCTCTACATCGGAACCCCTGTTGTGCTTGTGAGCACCTGTAATCCCGATGGCTCGCCCAACCTTGCCCCAATGTCATCGGCGTGGGCGCTCGGACAATACATGGTACTCGGATTAGGCGATCACGGGCAGACCGCCGCGAATCTCACGCGCACCGGGGAATGTGTGCTCAACTTTCCAGCAGCGGAGCAATGGGGCGCCGTGGAGCGGCTGGCGCCACTCACGGGCAAATTCCCTGTTCCCCCCGACAAAGCGCAACAATTCCGTTTTCATGCCGACAAGTTTGGGGCCGCCGATCTCACGCCGATACCATCCCAACTGGTTGCTCCGCCGCGCGCGCTGGAATGCCCGCTACAGTTCGAAGCCCGCGTTCAGGCGAGTTATCCTTTCGGCGATGGCGATACCTTGGTGGTGATTGTAGAAGTGGTGCGCGTACATGCCCATCCCACGCTCGTCATAGATGATAATCACATCGCGCCCCAGCGCTGGCGTCCATTGATCTACAACTTTCGCCACTACTTTGGCTTAGGGTCGGAACTGGGCAAAACGTTTCGCGCGGAGACCTAGCGTCGGGCGATCAGGGCGCCATCACAGGCTGCTGCTCAAAGGAACGGCGCGGGGAGCGAGTCGGCTTGCTCAATGCTCAGGCATAGCCGGGCTTTAGCCTGCCGCAAGCCGATTCACGTAGCGGCGATTCCAGGTGTGCGACATCCGCTGGAGTATCCCACAGCAACCATGCTCCCCAACAGTACTCGCCAGCGCCTATGCCGCTGGCTGGCTGACGGGCCAGATCGAGATCGTCCCCGCCTTCTGGTCGCAGACCAGCACCCGATTGCCCGAGGGCGACCAGAGCAGCATCATCGGCTGCGTGGGATAGGCCGACGCGCCGCTTGAGAGATTGCGGCAGCCCGCGTCATCCTTCGCCAGCGGGAGCGTCGCCGACCCCTGGATAACCGCCGAGTCGGTCGCGCGAATCTCCAGCATTTCATCACCCGACACATTACAGTTGATGCTGGCCAGCAGGTTGCCTGCGGGATTCCATGCCACCAGCGCCCAGCCGCGCGCGCCAGCGCGGCGCTGCACCGCCACCAGCGCGTTGTCACGAGCGGGCGCTGAGGGCATTGCTGAGGGCGTTGGATAGGCGATGACGCCGCCTCCTGAGGCATGCGCGTTTTGCGGTGTGGGCGCAGACGCCAGCGGCAATTGCGCGCCAGCGGATATGAGGGTAACGTACTTTCCGTCGGGCGACCATGACGGGAAGACCGTCGTGAAGATCCCCGCGCTGGTGTCAGCCCCAGAGCCGAGCACGACGCCCGGCTGCCAGATCGTAAACGTCGAGTTGCTACCAGGATTGCCGACAGGATAGCGCGGCCCGGCGGTAATGGGCAACTGAGAGACCGGGCCACGTGTCTTCACGATGGGGTAGGGCATGCCCTGCTTATTCCAAGCGTAGGCCAGGCCCGGATCAGGGAGGTATGCGGGTACGGAGGCGCCCGCCGCGACATCCCAGATGGGGAATCCGCCGCCATTCGTTCCCGGCAGCGTGAAATAGCCCGAGTCGCCGTAGATCACGCGCGCCGTGCCATGTTCCGCATCCAGGACAATCAGCCCGGTGTCGCGCTCGGTGTCGGGCGTCTGAGTCGCTGCTGAATCGAAGGCGGTAAAGACGATGGCAATGCGGCTGCCATCTGGCGACCAGCCAAGACTGAAATAGTGGATGGCCTGAATGGGTTGCTGCTCGAGGGGTATGTCGGTCCTGATGCCTAACAGCTTTTCGAGCCGGACGTAGAGTATCATGACCCCAGAGTGTGTGTCGTAAATCGCGGCGATGTGTGGCGTCAGAGTGGTTGTGGTTGGCGCGCACGTACTCTGGCTGCCGATGATGGCCACATGCGCGCCATCAGGTGAGAAGGCCGCGCCGTATGGGCAATTAACCGCGCCCTGCTCAGTGGTTGAAATGTGCAGCGGCGCGCCAAGCGAACCGCGCACACCGGTTCCCGTGCTGCCAACCCGGTTGGTCCGGCCCACGGAGATCATCGTGCCAATCGCGGCCACTATCAGGAGTACGCCCAGCAATACCGTTCCTACATTCAGGAGCGGGCGTTGCCGCTCACGGGCCATCCTCGCCTCCCACGCAAATCGGTACACTCTTCCATTACGGAACTACGTTTCACATCACGCAATTCTTTCACATGGAGGAAGCAATCACTACAGGCTCGAGGCTCACTAACTGGTGATTCGCGTATGGCCGTTCCTTTAGTTGGTCTCCAGGCTTATGATACACTGATTGGAGACGTATTGCACGCTGGTATTGCAAAAGGCGTAGTCGCATATTCTCCTGGAAGGGGGACGTTGCTCTGGTAACGTCGGCCCTCTCCAGAACAGAACACAAGAGCGAGCAAAGAACACATATGTCCAACATCACGCCGCGCTCCACCGTCCGCGCCTTCCAGTGCGCGTGTGGCGCATCGTTTGAGATAACCACCTATTCCACCGTTAATGTGACGCTGGAGCCGGAATTGCTTTATCGGCTGCTGGCCGGTACCCTGAATGTGGCGGTCTGCGCCAACTGCGGGCGGAAGGCGGCCAGCGCGCAGCCGTTTATCTATCACGATATGGCGCGTGGCCTCTTCGCTTACGTCCACCCAGACGCCAATCTGCCCGAGGACGAGCGCGAGGAGCTTTTAGAGCATCTGCGGGATGTCTACGATCAGGCGGTCGCCGAGTCCGAGCGGTTGGAACAACCCTCCGCGGGCGGCAGGCATAATTCGGTTGAGCCGCGTATCCGCCGCCGCTTACCCTATGATGACGCCCTCAAGCGTATCTCCCCCGATGCGCCGCCAATGCAGGTGATTTTTGGTATGGAAGACTTGATGGCGCTGGTCGAGTCGCTGCTGGACCCCGAGGAAAAGCTGGGACGCGTCGTCCTGAGCACACAGGCGAGTGGCGCTCGGGAGCGGACCCGTCTGGCGTCGGTGGCTACGCGACTGGCGGAGCAGGCCCACTGCCTCATCGAAATCGAAGACTTGCCCGCCGAATACACGGTCATCATCTACGGGTCGCGCGCGCGCATCCGCCAGCTCAACACCGCGCTGAAGCTCATCGGCCAGCGATAAGCCGCCTGGCTACGACGCTACGACGCGCCTGCCGACATGCCCGCGGCGGGAACCTGTAGCAGCGCGCTCGCCAGTTGGCGATAGGCGTGGTAGCGCGCAAGATACGCGCTGCTCGCGGCTGATGGCTGAATCATCGCGGCGCTCCGTCCGCTCTCCCGCTGCACCGCATCGTCCCAACTCCACTGTTTGGTCGCGATATTCGCCAGTGTCGCCGCGCCCGTCGCGGAGGCGTCCGCCCCGCCGGGAAAGCGCACCGGCAGCCCGAAGATATCCGCCGCGAGTTGCCGAATCCAGTCCACCTCCAGCACTTTGCCCGACACGATAAGTTCGGTTGGCCTGCCCAACAACTCGAAGAGCCGCTCCGACATCCAGCGCGCGTGGAAGAGGATGCCCTCCACAGCGGCGCGCAGCACGTGGGCGGCGGTATGCTCCAACCGCAGGCCGATGATGCTCCCGCTGGCGTCGGCGTTCCAGAATGGCGCGCGCTCGCCTGCGACATAGGGGAGAAAGAGCAGGTGGTCATCCTGCGCGGTGGCTGCGGCGTCGAGCAGTGTGATGAGCGTTTGCGCGTCGGCGGAGGGCTGGCTGACCACGAGCTTCTCCGCCAGCCATTCGAGCACCACGCCGCCGCTGTTGCCCGGCGCGCCCGCGATGAAGCGGCCGTCGTCGAGGACATAACAGAAGATGCGCGAGGCGGTATCGGTGAGCGGCGCCTTGCTCCCCATGCGCACGGCGCAACTGGTGCCAATCGTCAGCACCATCCGTGCCGCGTCCACCGCGCCAACGCCCAGGTTAGCCAGCGGGCCATCCGCCGCGCCGATGACGATGGCCGCGTCCTCCGGCAGCCCCGCGACCTGGAGCACGCTGGACTGGCTCGCCATACGCATGAATGTTGGATGCACCAACGTTGAGAGCTTGTCCGACGTGATGCCAGCAAGCCCGAGCGCGCCGTCGTCCCATGTCTGGTCGCGCAGATTGTAAAGGCCCGTCGCGCTGGCAATCGACGTGTCCACCTCCCAGATGCCGAACCAGTCATGCCAGAGCCATTCTTTGAGCGAGACGAATCGCGCGGCCTGCTGATAGAGGTTCGGGCGCGCGCGCCGCAGCCAGCGCAGCTTGACCAGCGGGGCCATCGCCGAGACAGGGGTGCCTGTTCGCTCGTAGGCCGCACGCCCTTCAGCGGTCTGCCAGAGCGCGTCGGCCTCAGCCTCGGGGCGAGTATCCATCCATAAGAGAGCTGGCCCCAGCGGGGAGTCGTCAGCCGCGACAGGGATCAGACTGTGCATGGCCGCGCTTAACCCCACGCCGCCGACCGTGTAGCCCTGGCGCTTCGCGTCCGCCACGACCGCCGCCAGCGCATCGGTTGCCGCCGTCGCCACCGCTCGCGGATCTTCCTCCGTCGCGCCTTCCTCACTGGAACTGCGCTCCACCTCACGGCTAGCGCGCGCGATCTCCTTGCCATCGAGGTCGAAGGCCACCGCCTTGAGCGATGTGGTGCCGAGATCCATCCCCACCGTGCAGCGGCGATCCTCCATCCAGCGCCTCTCTTCCGCGTTCAGCCGTTTCTATCTCAACTCGCGCGCGCCGATATCGCTACGCCAGCGCGCTCCCTCAAAGTATACCCGCTCGATGTTGGCGTAGACGCGCGCCCGCGCCTCCGCGACGGTGGCTCCGAGAGCCACCAGCGTCAGCACCCGCCCGCCGGTCGTCACCAACTGGCCATCTGGCTCGCGGGCCGTCCCGGCGTGAAACGCGATGATGTCCGGGTCGAGGGTATCCAGTCCGGTGATCGGAAAGCCCTTGGCGTACTCGCCAGGATAACCACGCGAGGCAACGACCACGCCACAGGCCGCCGCGTCGCTCCAGACGGGCGGAGGTACGCGGTCGAGCGCGCCATCGGCGACGGCGGCGCACAGTTCCAGCAGGTCGTTCTCCAGGCGCGGCAGCACCACCTGCGTCTCGGGATCGCCGAAACGCGCATTGAACTCGATCACCTGCGGTTCTCCCTCGCCGCTGACCATCAAGCCAGCGTAGAGCAAGCCGCGAAACGGCATACCTTGGGCTGCCAGCGCCTCGACCACCGGATGCACAATCGTCGCCTCGATGCGCGCCAGCAGCTCGGGCGTCGCGAAGGCGGGCGGCGAATACGCGCCCATGCCGCCGGTGTTGCCGCCCTCGTCGTTGTCGAGCGCGCGCTTGTAGTCGCAGGCAGGCGCAAGCGGATAGATGCGCTGCCCATCGCAGAGGACGAAGAGCGAAAGCTCCGTGCCGGTGATGCACTCCTCGATCAGTACGGTCGTACCCGCCTCGCCCAGCGTGCGCCGCACCATGAAATCGTCGAGCGTCGCGCGCGCCTCGTCGCCATTTTCCGCCTTGACGACTCCCTTGCCCGCCGCCAGCCCATCCGCCTTGATGATGAGCGGATAGCCGTTGCCCTCCGCCTCGTAGCGATCCAAATACTGGATGGCCTCGTCGTAGCCGTCGAAGATCTCGGCGCGCGGCGTCGGCACGTTCGCCGCAACCATCAGCCGTTTGGCGAAGGCCTTGCTGCTCTCGATGCGCGTGGCGGCGGCGCGCGGCCCGAAGACACGCAGCCCGCGCGCCATGAAGATATCGGCAATTCCGCCCGCCAGATAATTCTCCGGTCCGATGATCGTCAGGTCAATCGCGTGCGCCGCCGCCCAGTCGGCGCAGGAGGAGGAATCCGCCGGGTCGAGCGCGACGTTTTCGGCGACGGTTGCTGTGCCACCATTGCCGGGCGCGCAATAGAGCTTCGTCAACCGCGGCGAACGGCTGACCGCCCAGCAGAGGGCGTGCTCGCGCGCGCCACTACCAATCACCAGAACGCGCATACGCCCCTCCTCACCTCGCTCTACCTACCTCCTCCGTCTGGTTCCCCTCTCCCTGTGGGGGGCTGGTGCGCGAAGTCCCTAGACTTCGGAGCGCGCGTCAAGCGCGCGCAGCACCAGCGGCCCGTAGGGCGGGGCCGGGGGAGGGGGCTGCTACCAGTTAGGATGCCGCAACAACTCGGGCGGGCGCATCATCGGTAGATAGTGGAACGCCTCGGCATACTCGACGCCAATCTCGGCCCCGGCGGCTCGCGCCCGCGCACGTACGAACTCGCCGATATCGCGGCTGCCGATCTGGCTGGTGTGGCAGAGCAGCGCCGCGATCTTCTGCTCGATGGTCTCGGTGATATCGACATAGTAGTTGGGAGCGTCGGTCGCGAAGAAATAGACGTTGTGGACGCGATGCTCCGTCAGGCCGCCGGTTAGCTGCTCGGGATAGTAGAGGCGGTCGCGCGCGGCGGCGACGGCGTCGAGCGTGGTCTGGCCGATGGCGCGGTGGTCGGGATGAATCTGATAGCGCTGCCAGGGATCGAAGGTCAGCACGACATCAGGCTTGCCCTGGCGGAGGACATGGGCAATCTCGCGTCGGAAGGCGACGCTGACCTCAAGCTCGCCATCCATATGGCGCAGGAAGGTCACTTCTTCGATGCCCAGCACATCCGCCGCCGCCCGCTGCTCGGCCTCGCGGGTCGCGATGAGCTGTTCGGGTGTCGCGTCGGGATCGTTGCTGCCCTTGTCGCCGCTGGTCGCCAGCACG
>JAICKD010000751.1 GCA_025928125.1 Ktedonobacterales bacterium | reverse complement strand
TGTGGCCGGATTGGTGTTCGTACCCCGGCTCGTCCTGGCCAACGCGCCGAGCAAAGCGCCATCGTTCACCACCCAGGCGCGCATGGGCTTCGCGGCGGGCGACGACTGGGAACCATCGGTCTCCGCGGACCGCTACAAGCACGTGTACCTGCTCTACAAGCATTACGATGTGGCGGGCCAGTCAACCTGCCCCTCCTGCGACCAGCACCTGCTCGTGCAGGTTTCCAGCGACAACAGCGGAACCTGGAGCGCGCCCAGGCCCATCGATCCTGAGGCGACGAAGGGCGGCCAATTTGACCCGCAGATCGTCGTCGATCCGGTGGATGGGAAGACGGTCTGGGCCTCGTTTCTGCAGAATGGCAAGTCCTCTATCGCCGTGATGAAGTCCACCGATTTCGGCCAGACGTGGTCCGGGCCGACGATTGTCGAGAATCTGCAACGAGCCACTGATAAAGACGAATTGGCGGTACACGGCCAGACTATCGCGGTGGCGTTCAACGCGGTGCAAAAAATCTATGCGGCGATCTCACATGACGGCGGCGCGACCTGGACGACCTCGCTCATCAGCAGCGGCAGCAACCAGCTTGGTTGGTCGCTTGGCGGCGGCGCGGCCATCGACTCGCATGGCAACATCTTCTTCGGTTTTGCGGGCTATACCCAGAACGGAGGCGCGAAGGGGCCGGTCAATCTCTTCGTCGCGGCATCCTACGACGGTGGCGCCACCTGGAGCCTCACGCTGGCAGGTATCAGCGGCGCGCCCTATCCCTGCGCCGACTGCGGCTTTGCCTTCCTCGGGGCGCAGTTGACGCTGGCGGTGGGTGGCGATGACAGTGTCAACCTGCTGTGGAACTCCACCGCCGACCAGACGGACTATGCGCCCGAGCGCATCTACTTTGCGCGTTCGACCGATGGCGGCCATACCTACTCTGCCCCGCAAGATGTCTCACTCGCGGCGTCGGGCGTAGAACATGCTTTCCCTGGGATCACCACGGGCGCCGCTGGTGACGTGCGCATCGGCTGGATGGACATGCGCACAGGCGCGTGGAACCTCTTCTACCGCTCCAGCACGAACGGCGGCTCGAACTGGAGCGCCGAGACACGCATCAGCAGCTATGTGCCTGGCTATAGCTATCTGACCAGCGCGGGTTTCGGCCTGCCCTACGGCGATTACTTCCAGATGGCGGTAGATTCGACGGGCGCGACCCAGATCGGCTGGGGCGAGTCGAGCAGCTACAACGGCCCAGGCAACATCTGGACATCGCACAACTAGTCACCAACTCACGTTTCATGTGAAACGGAAACCCGCGACTCTGTACGTATGTAGCGGCTCGGCTGCCTAGCGGTGGTCGGGCCGTTTTTTCGTGCATTTGGCCGCGACAGGCGCCGTCCCCTCTGTCCTCTCTGGCACATCTTCTGCGACACCACGATTCGTGACGTGCGCCCACTTCTCCCCATCATTGCTGAGATGCACCCTCGACACAGATAACAGGAGCGCACAGAGGAAAGGCCAAATTAAGGATGAACCAGGTAGAAGAACATCGCGATGTTGTGGTAATCACAGGAGCCTCGGGCGGCGTAGGACGCGCCACCGCACAGGCATTCGGCAAGCGAGGAGCATCGGTGTGTCTGGTGGCGCGCGGTCAGGCGGGCCTCGATGGCGCAAAGCGCGATGTCGAGCGGCTGGGTGGCCGAGCCATCATCGTCGCTGGTGATAGCGCCGACCCACAGACACACGAGCGCGCGGCCCAGCAGACTGAAGACGCCTTTGGCCCGATCGATATCTGGGTCAATACCGCCTTCGCGACGGTCTTTGGGCCATTTACAGATGTCGCACCGGAGGAGTACGAACGGGTAACCAGCGTCACGTACCTCGGCTACGTCTACGGTACGCGGGCTGCGCTCAGGCGAATGCTGCCACGCGACCGTGGCAAGATCGTGCAGGTCGGCTCGGCGCTGGCCTATCGTGGCATCCCGCTTCAGACGGCCTATTGCGGCGCCAAGCACGCTATTCAGGGCTTTACGGAGGCGTTGCGGGCGGAGTTGATTCATAACCACAGCGATGTGCATCTTACGATGGTCCAACTCCCCGCCGTCAACACACCTCAATTCACCTGGGGCCGCAACAAGATGCCGCGTAAGGCGCAGCCCGTCCCGCCGATTTACCAGCCGGAGGTCGTCGCCGAGGCAATCTACTGGGCCGCGCA
>JAICKD010000171.1 GCA_025928125.1 Ktedonobacterales bacterium | reverse complement strand
GGGGAGGGGTTAGGGGAGGGGGCCGCCCATCAAGGTGAACTGTCGGGCCGCCTGGTTCCCCTCTCCCTGCAAGGGGGAGGGGATAAGGGAGGGGGCGGTGGCCCCAGTGACATCATCCCAGGCGAAACCAGTTTTATTCGTTCTTCGGGTAATCCATGCGGCGTGCGTCTGGGAGCCTGCGCAGGCGGGCTTTGCGGCCGAACGCCGTGAGGCCCGTAGGCGCGGCTTCAGCCGCCCGCGCCCCTAGAGGCGAGATCATGCCAAATGGATTGGATTGCGTATAATCGCATGGAGAAACCATCTACTCAGACACAGGAGGCTGCTGTGGCGCCATTATCCGGCTGGGAAAACTTCTACGTCATCGTCGGCTCCTCCGCCGGGGCGCTGACGGGTCTGATGTTCGTCGTCATCACCCTCGTCGCGGGGAATGCGCCGCGCCAATCGGGCGGTGGCGAGCTTGCGGCGTATGGCACACCCAACGTCGTCCATTTTTGCGCCGTGCTCTTTCTCTCGGCGATGCTCGCCGCGCCGTGGGAGTCGCTGCACGTCGTCGGCGTGCTGCTCGTTCTCGCTGGTATTGCTGGCGCCGTCTATGCCGCAATCATCGCCCGACGCGTGATTCGGCGCGCCCGCCTTGAGGACAGCTATGACCCGGTGTTCGAAGACTGGCTCTGGTTCGTCATCCTCCCGCTTGTGGCCTACGGCGCGCTCGTCGTCGCGGCGTTCCTATTCCTGGGCGATCCCACGCCCGCGCTCTTCATCATCGGCGCGGCCATGATTCTGCTGCTGGCCATCGGCATCCACAATGCCTGGGACACCGTGACCTTCATCACCACCCAGCGCTTGCAGCCGAATGAGAAGCCGAAGAACTAAAACGTGCGGCCGAGCGCCTGGTCCCAGGGCTGCGGGGCGGCCACCTGGAGGATGATGTCTTCGCGGTCGCGTGCGTAGAGGTAGAGTTGCGCGAAAAACTCTTCTTCGGGCAGGGGATAGGCGGGGTTGATGCAGAGCCAGCGGTACGCCCAGGGCAGGCGCACGCCCGGCTCGCGCAACACCTCGATACGTCGGCCAACCCGCAGGCGATAGGTCAATCCGGGGCGCAGGTGCGATGGAACATCCAGATAGCCCTGGCGCTGGAGCGTCTGCCATAGCTCGTCGCCCAGCGTCGCGCGCGCCACCTCACGCGCACGCTCGCGCGCCACGCGATAATCAGCGCGCGTCATGCCCGCGCCCGCGCTCCGTTTGGGGAGGTGATCCCAGCGCCGCCGCCAGGGGCGCTCGATGGCATTCATATCGTGGCCAGTGGCAGACCCCGCGCCCGCGGAGAACCCGTGACGGAGCCGCTGCCACCAGCCGCTTAGATTAGCCGCCAGCGATGGGAGCAATGATCTGATACTCCTCGATGTTGGGGTCGAACGGCGCGCGATCCAGCACATGCTGGCCGTCCACCTTCTTCGAGACCATGCAGCCATGCTGACGCGCCTCACGCAGAATGCGCTCGGCCTCCTCGATCTGCTGGCGCGCCGCCTCAGTGTCGGTAGTCTCCCACTCGATCACCTGGTGTCCGCGCCGGTTCGCGACAAGAATACGTCCCATCGGCTCCTCCGAATCCACGGGGATGACAGGCCGGATACAGCAAGCGCATCCATTCCACACGCACTGCCGTCCCGCCGTCAGCTTATGGCCGCCAGACATACTATGTCAAGTCCTCGCTGATACCCGGGTGTATCCAGCCGGTGTACATCTTCACGGATGCATCCGCAGGGCATGTGGGGCATATGCATCTCAGGGTGATGCGCGAGTACGCGCCGCAAAAGCGTACCCACGCAGCGCTGCTGTCGAAGTGAGGATTGAGGATTGAGGAAGGAGATTTCGATGAAGAAGCTCGTCACTGCTCTCGCCATCGCGGCCCTCCCCGTAATGACCATCGTCGCGTTCACCGTCGCGCCCATGGCGCAGGCGCACCGGGGAGTCCACCACTACAGCACGCTCTTGCGCCCGCTGAATGGATCAGGGGTCACAGGCGTGGCGACGATGGACCTGGAAGGGAGCGCCCTCACCGTCACAGTCGTCGCCTCGGGCCTGGAAGCGAACCAGACACACATGCAGCATATCCACGCCATAGACCACGGCAACTCCACATGTCCTCCGCCGTCGGCTGACGCCAATGGTGACGGGATCGTTTCGTTCGCCGAAGGACTGCCATTCTATGGGCCGGTGAGGTTGCCCCTCACCATTACAGGAACCACGTATCCGATGATCGGCGCGTCAGGGAGCCTGAGCTACTCGCGAACGTTCACCGTGGATCCGAAGGATTTCCTGGCCTTGCAGACGAAGGTGGTGGTGCTGCACGGGCTATCCATCAATGGGGCCTATGACCCAACCACACCCGTCGCCTGCGGCCAGATTAGGGTGCAGCCAGGCGCGTGATCGCGCGCAGACCCAGCTATCCGCCCGCGCGCCCTGGCTCCCCCTCACTGATGAATGAGGCCAGGCGAGCCACATGCTGCGGCCACGTCTGGTCCCCCCTCTCCCCATGGCGGAAGGGGGTTAGGGGGAGGGGTCTCCGGCTTCTGGTCCCCCCTCTCCCTGAAAGGGGGAGGGGGTTAGGGGGAGGGGGTCCGCCCCCTATTGCATGCTGATCCCGCCGTCCACCGCAATCGTCTGCCCCGTGATATAGCCCGCCTCTGGCGAGCAGAGAAACGCGATTGTCGCCGCGACCTCCTCCGCCGAGCCGTAGCGCTTCAGCGGCGTAATATCCATGTAATATTTCTTGAAGTCCTCTGAGACGTTCGCGGTCAGCTCCGTCGGCACATATCCCGGCGCGACCGCGTTGGCCGTGATGCTCCGGCTGGCGACCTCGCGCGCGGTGGACTTCGTGAGCGCGATCAGCCCCGCCTTCGAGGCGGCGTAGTTGGCCTGCCCCACCTGGCCCATCATGCCAGAGATCGAGGTGACGTTAACGATGCGCCCCCAGCGCGCCTTCAGCATCGGCCGCAGCGCCGCCCGCGTGCAGAGAAACGCCGACACCAGATTGGTCTGCAACACCTGCTGGAAATCGTCGAGCTTCATCTGCATGATGAGGCGGTCATTGGTCGTACCCGCATTATTCACCAGAATCGTCACCGACCCCAGCCGCACCTCGGCCTCCTGGAAGAGCCGCGCCACGTCGTCCTCCTGCGAGACATCCGCCCGCACGGCCAGCGCCTGCCCGCCCATCGCGCTGATGGTCGCGCATGTCTCGTGCGCTCCCGCCTCATCGCTGCGATAGTTCACGACCACCTTCGCGCCCATCGCCGCCAGCCGGATCGCGGTCGCGCGGCCGATGCCCCGGCTGCTGCCCGTCACCAGCGCAATCCGTCCCTCAAGTGGCTGCGTCGTCGAAGGTGTTTGTTCCTCTGCCATGTGGTCTCCCTCACCTCCAGGTTAATCGCCAATTCAATCCAGTTTCAGCGCGCGCAGATATGCCTTCACACCCGGCGCCATATCCTCACGCATCAGCGCGAACGCCAGTGATGTCGTAAGTAACCCGACGGGATCGCCTATATCGTACCGCGTACCCTCAAATTCATAGGCATAGACCGGCTCACGCTCACTGAGCGCGCGAATCGCGTCGGTCAGTTGAATCTCTCCCCCCGCCCCTGGAGCTGTCGTCTCCAGCAGATCGAAAATGCGCGGCGTGAAGACATAGCGGCCAATGACCGCCAGGTCGGAGGGCGCATCCTCGGCACGGGGCTTTTCGACGGTATCGAGCACCCGGAACGTGCGCGCGTCGAGTTGGCCCGCCGGATCGACGGTCACCACGCCATAGCGCGAAATCACCTCGCGTGGGACGCGCATCACGGCGATCACGCTGGCGCCGGTCCGTTCGTGTACGTCGATCAACTGGCGCAGGCAAGGCCGTGGCCTATGTACGATCAAATCATCACCCAGCAGCACGCCAAACGGCTCCTCGCCAATCACGGGCCGCGCCATCAGCACGGCGTGTCCCAGACCAAGTGGGGTAGGCTGGCGCACAAAGCTAAAGTGGGCAAGTTCAGTTGGCTCGTTGATCTTGGCCAGCTTTTCGACGTCTCCCTTACGCTCCAGCACCTCGCGCAGTTCAGGCTGGTCGTCAAAGTGATCTTCGACAGCGCGCTTCGTCCGGCTGGTGATGAAGGTGATGCTAGTGACACCAGAGGCGGCCGCCTCCTCGGCAATATATTGTATCGTCGGCGTGTCGGCCACGGGCAACATTTCCTTTGGCACGGCCTTCGTCGCTGGGAGCACCCGCGTCCCCAGGCCAGCCGCCGTGATAACTGCCTTATGGATGGGCATAGCGATGATTCCTTCCGTTCCCGCTGGACATACTGAGCATGCTGGATGCTTCAAGCGTCTATTGTCGCGGCCCGTGCCATGATGCGCCGAACCCATAGCGAACGTAGCAAACATCAGACCCGCAACGCGCAAGGCCGATGCCCTGCACACTCTACGTGCCGCGCCTCCCACTGTCAAGCATACTGCACAAGAGACGTAGCGGACACGGACGCACGGGCGCCAAGTAGTCGAATCGTTGAGATAAGTCTGGTTCCCCCTCCCTTTTAGGGGAGGGGGATAGGGGGAGGGGGGCCAGTTTCGCCGCACGCTTCTAGCGCTCATGCCCCAATCGGGGACATAGTACAAAGATACACCACTCTGCGTGGCGCCTATCAGGCAACGTAAACGTACCCATACACGTACGCGTAGCAACAGCCGTGACATGCGCCAGGCAAATTGACGAGTTCTGGCACGCGATGTGCATGCATGCGTTCATGGTCTGCTAGCGCTCCGCAACCTGGCGCGCGGGCGACCGAAGCCGTGAACCGAAACAAACGCATGCAATGATTCTGATTCAGGATACTTGAAGGTGTGTTGAGTAGGGTGGCGTCAGCGCCAATTTGGATGGGGGGACAGGAAAGGATGATGAGGATGCCACAGCGGAAAGACGCAAAGCGGAAGAGCGCCGACACGACCAGCAACTGGATTCGTATTGGCGTGCTCTCGGCGATGGTAACGGCGCCACTGATTGCGCGCTGGAATGAAATGCAGGCCAGCTATCGAGCACAGACCCTCCGCGAACTCGCCGCTGCTCGACTGAGCGATGCACGCAGCGCACGCGACCAGGCCATCGAACGGCTTACCCCAATCCGCGAGGCGGCGAACGCCCGGATCGAGGACGCCCGCGTGGTAGCCAATGCGCGGCTCGACGACGCGATCAACCGGCTCGCGCAGGTGCGCACCCCTGATGCATTGCAGAATGTGCTGCCATTCTCCCTGGCGCGCAAACGTCTGCTCGAACTGGAGAAGCAGCGCCAGCAGCAACGGCGTCGGATGACGATACTGTGGCTGGCGGGCGTCGGCGTCGGCCTCGTCGCCGCCGGGGCAGGCGCATATTTCATCGCGCGTCGGCGTATGGAGACAGTTCTCGAGACTGAAGAGTCGATGGTAGAAATACCGGCCGAGCGCAATCTGGCCGAGGCGACGGTGGGCAAAGGGTCTTCCAGGCGCAACGCCTATGGATCAACGGCCGAGCGCGCCGACGGCGTTCCCGTACAGTCCTACGCAGGCACAGGCGCGACATCGGCGTCGGGTGGCTTGCCGCGCTATGTGGGCAACATTCACACGATGGTCTTCCATAGCGCCGACGACGCAGGCCCACTGCCCGCCGAAGAAAACCGGATCTATTTCGCGACCGAGGCCGAGGCGCGCCAGGCCGGTTTCCGCGAGGCTCACGAGCCAGAAACATCACCGGGGTCAAGCAACAGCTAGAACGGCCACGTCTCTCTCCGTTCCCCCCTCTCCCTGCAAGGGGGGCGGATGCGCGAGCCATCAGGCGAGAAGCACGCGACGAGCGTGCGGAGCATCCGCGGGCCGGAGGCCGGGGGTCAGGGGGAGGGGGCAGCGGGTGGTAGGCATCAGCAATGGCGCCGCCACCCGCTTTTTCGTGCGCGCGAATAACGACGCGCACGGAGCAAACGAAGATCCCTGAACAGCTTGACAGGCAGACGGATACCCACTACACTTGCCGATAGAACATATGTACCTAGCGGGACAGGTGACGTTCGATGCGGGGAGAAGAAAATGGCTCGTGTCATTCCGGTAACGCCCACCTATGCAAGCGAAGACCTGGGGCGCATCCTGGCGCTCGAACAGCGGCAGGTCGAGGAGACCGTAGAGGATCTCACCGAAGAGCAATTTGCCTGGCGTCCCAACGAGAAAGCCAAATCGGCGCTTGAAATCGTCTGGCATCTGGCCGTCAACTCCGTTCCTGAGAAGCCTGCCAACAAAGATGAAGCGCTTACCGCCTTTCGCAAGGCGCATGAGGAGCTACAACAGGACATCGCGACGCCCGGCAAGCTGGATGAGCCACTGACGTGGTGGACGGGTGATACCATGACCTACCGCGCCGCCATCTGGTCGGCGATCCGCCATCGCTGCTATCACCTCGGCGAGCTGGTCTATCTCCGCCAGGTGATGGGCCTGGATGAGCCGCTCTACTACCATGAAGCAGGCTGGGAGCCTGGCAGGGAGGCCCGCAAACAGTCTTGACCGGGCCTATCTATTGCCTGCTATACTGCGCTCGCATGGTGATGTATCCTCATCGTCGTATGATGGTGAACGATGTCCAGGGGAATTCTCCTGCCCGATGGGTATTGACCCGATGAAAGCGAGCGCACAGCGTGCGACAACACCTCCTCGTGTGGCAGAATGGCGAGCTGCAATCCGGTCTCTCGCCCAGCGACCTGAGCCAGAAGCTCAATAGCGAAGGCTCGCTGATCTGGCTCGATATCGAAGGCGATCCAACCGAGGCCCAGAAGCTGCTCTCGCATACCTTTGGTCTCTCGCGGCTGACGGTGCGTACCATCGGCGAAGAGCACGAGCGGGCCAAGTTT
>JAICKD010000464.1 GCA_025928125.1 Ktedonobacterales bacterium | reverse complement strand
GCGATAGCGTTCCAGGTGATGTGCTCGTTCAGGAGCAACGCGCCCCAGAGCAGCGCCGTGCAGGGCAACAGATACGTGACGAGCGATGTGCGCGTAGGGCCGACATGGTAGATAAGCCAGAAGTAGAGCAGGTAGGCGACACCCGTTCCCAAAGCGCCAAGTGTCACAATCGCGCCAATCACCTTGAGCGAGGGCAGATGCGTCGGTGGACTCCACACAGCAGCCACTACCAGGCTTAGGATGAGCGCAGGAACCTGGGTGGAAATCGGCCCAACCAGTTGCGCCGAGCCAGCGAAACGGCGGCTGAGCAGCCCACCGACGCCGTACGAGGCGGCGGCGATGAGCACGGCCAACTCGCCAATCAGCCCGTTGGTACTATGCCCGACGACATCGATCGCCGAGGGGCCAATCGTCACGGCGACGCCGACGAAACCCACCAGCACGCTCAACACGCGGCCAACCGTCAGCGCCTCATGTCCCGGCCCAATCCACCAACTGGCGAAGAGCACAATGAACAGTGGCGTTGTCGCGTTGAGAATCGAGGCGGTGCCGCTGGCGATGCGCGTCTCGCCCCAAGAGATGAGCAGGAACGGAATGATGATATTAAAGATAGCGGTGATGATGCCGAGCCGCCAGTATCGATACCAGCCTTTGATCAGGCGAGGACGGATGGCGACGATGATGCCAAGCGTGATAACCGACGCCGTGAGCCGTCCGGCGACGACGGTCGCGGGCGAGACCTCCTCGACGCTTACCTTGATGAACATGAACGATGCGCCCCAGATGAGCGCCAGCGCAAATAAAACGCCATACTCGCGAAGTACGGTACGCACCGCCGATTCTCCCTCCCAACAGACGCCAGTCACGGGTTAGCGTGACTGTGCCGCCTGCGGTGTTATCCACGCCAGACCGCGATCCCAGTTCCGCGCCAGCACACGATCCGCCAGGGCGCCATCGCGCGCCGCGAGCGCCGCAATCAGCTCCTCGTGGTCGCGCAATGACGGCGTGCGGTCGGCCCAGCCCCAGAACGCGCATTCCAGACGCCGCACCTTGGCCTTCAAATCGGCCAGGGTCGTCTTCAACTCGTCATTGCCACAGCACGCGATGAAGCCGCTATGGACCGCCTCATCGGCCAACGTCGCGGCGTTCGCGTCGCCAGCGGACAACGCGGCAGCCAATTCCGCGTTGGCAGCGCGCATCGCCTCAAGCGCGGCCTCGTCGATCATCGGCAGCGCCAGGCGCAGCGCCAGCGCTTCGAGCGCGACCGTGATCGGATAGATCTCACGCGCCTGCTTCAGTGTGACTGGGCTCACCGATGTGCGCCGGGTAGAGCTGGTGACAACCAGGCCCTCGTTTTCCAGCCGCTGCAGCGCGTCGCGCACTGGCGTGCGGCTCATCCCCAGCGCATCCGCCAGCGCCTCATCGCGTAACGACTCGCCTGGCGCCAGCGTGCCATCGATAATCCAGTCACGCAGTTGGGCATAGGCGTCATCAGAGAGACAGCGGCGTGTGAGCGGCGTCGCGGTCGCTGGAACAGGCATGGGTAGCTCCTCTCGCCAGTGGGTCGACGGGATATTGTATACAATATACCAATTAGCCCGCTACACAGACAAGAGCCGCTACACAAATTAACCAGAGCCAATGACGGCGGGTTGCGAAAGGAGGACAACAAAAATCCCCCAGCATGCGCCAGGGGACGTTCAGCAGCCACGCGGGGGGTAGAAGTCAGCGGCGGACCCCAGAGACGCCGAGCGCCTCGCGTCCCACGCCGATGGCGACCAGAATGGCGATGCCCTCGATTAGTATAATCATAGGAATCCAGAGCCAGAGGAACTGGGTGCGGCTGATCTCCGAATTGCCGAGAATCATGGCGAAGATGACGCCAGTAGCCAGTGGGAGTGCGGCGCACAGGGCGACGATGACGACCTTCGAGAGCGCGTCGAAGAGCGGATACTGATAGTTCTTGGGCGCCTTATATCCCTGACCTGGCCCGGCCTTCGGAATCTTGACATACACCTTTTCGGGTGTTGTCTGCGTCTCAGGAGATGTATCAGTTCCCATATCGCTCTCGCCTTCATTACCCAGCGTCCCATCGCCGCTGATGGTCGCATGCTGCTTCTAATCTAGTTTAGGGCGGCATCCACTCCTCGTCAAGAGCGTCATACCGCCTGGTATCTTAGCCACTGTGTTTCTGCCGCTCGCGCTCGCGTAGCTCCACCCGCCGAATCTTGCCGCTGATCGTCTTGGGCAGCTCGGTGACGAACTCGATATCGCGCGGATATTTGTACGGAGCCGTTACGGTTTTGACGTAGTCCTGTAGCTCAGTCGCCAGTTCATCGCTCGGCGTGTAGCCCGGCGCGAGAATCACGAACGCTTTGACGATCTCGCCACGAACGGCGTCGGGGCTGGCGACGACCGCCGACTCTATGACGGCGGGATGCTCCACCAGCGCGCTCTCGACCTCGAACGGGCCAATCCGGTAGCCCGCTGAAATGATGACATCGTCGGCGCGCCCCACGAACCAGAAATAGCCGTCGGCGTCGCGGTAGGCGCGGTCGCCCGTGAGGTACCAGTCACCTTTGAAGGACCGCTCCATCGCCTCGGGATTGCGCCAGTACTCACGGAAGAGACCGAGTGGCCGCTCGGGGCGCACGCGCACGGCGATATCGCCCTCCTGATTGGGGCCAACCTCCTGCCCATCGTTGTCGACAACCGCCACCTCGAAGCCAGGGGACGGCTTGCCCATCGAGCCAGGACGCACCTCCACGCCTGGGAAGTTGCCACAGAGCAGCACCGTCTCTGTCTGGCCGTAGCCATCGTGGATGGTCAGTCCGGTTGCCGCGCGCCAGGAGTCGATGACCTCGGGATTGAGCGGCTCGCCCGCGCCCACACAATGCCGGAGCGCGGGAAACGTGACGCCGGAGAGGTCCTGCTGTACAAGCAGGCGATAGGCCGTCGGCGGAGCGCAGAAGGTCGAGATGGGATAGCGCTGGAGCAGCGCCAGCGTCTCGGCCGCGTCGAACTTGCCGCGCGCATCCTGAATGAAGAGCGCCGCGCCGTTGCCCCATGGGCCAAAGAAGTTGCTCCAGGCAGCCTTGGCCCATCCCATCTCGGACAGATTCCAGTGAAGATCGTCCTGGCGCAGATCGAGCCAGTAGCGGCCAGTTACGGCGGTGTGGCCGACCGGATAGCTGGCATGGGTATGCAGCACCATCTTGGGATAGCCGACGGTGCCACTGGTGAAGTAGATCAAACAGGGATCGCTGCTTACCGTCACGCGGTCGTACCATGTCGGCGCGGCCACATCCACCGCCGGATGGTAGCCCACGCAGCCATCCGGACACTCCGCCCCTGGCTCATCCACCACCATCACCGTACGGATGGTTGGGCATTGCTCGCGTACCTGCGCCAGTTTCGCGGCTCCCGCCTGATCGGTAATCAGCGCCACCGCCTCGGCGATCTCCGCGCGGTACTGGATGTCTTTGGGGGTGAGCAGAGTCGTACATGGGATGCCAATCGCGCCCAGTTTCATCAGGCCCAGCATCGCCTCCCACCACTCCGGCACACGCGGCAGCATGAGCAAGACGCGCTCACCCTTCTGAATGCCCAGCGTCTTGAGCGCATGGGCGGCGCGGCTGCTCTGTTCATCGAAGGCGGTGAAGGTGTAGCGCTCTTCCCGGCCATCCGGGCCAATCCAGAGCATCGCCAGCTTGTCGGAGTCCTCGGCCCAGTGG
>JAICKD010000640.1 GCA_025928125.1 Ktedonobacterales bacterium | reverse complement strand
TGTCGATGACGATTTTGCCGAAGACTTCGCGCTCTTCCAGCAGACGTTGCGCCTCGGCAACCGATTCCAGTGGCAGCGTCCGGGCGATCACCGGTTGTAGCTGGCCATTCGCCACCAGGCGCAGCACCGTGGCGAGATCGGTGCGCGTGCCGCCGTAGGAGCCAATCAGCTGCAGCTCCTTGGCGAAGAGGTTCCAGATGTTGGTTGTGCCTTCGTTGCCGGTCGTCGCGCCACAGGTGACCAGCCGCCCCTTGCGCGCCAGGCAGCTCATGCTCGCCGCCCAGGTCGCCGCGCCGATATGCTCCACGACTACCGAGACGCCGCGTTTGCCCGTCAGTTTGCGCACCTCCTGCGCGAAATCAAGCTCATTGTAGTTGATGACATTGTCCGCGCCGAGACGTTGCGCGTGCTCCATCTTCTCACGGCTGCCCACCGTCGCGATGACCCGCGCGCCTGCCAGTTTCGCGATCTGAATCGCCGCGCTGCCCACACCGCTGCCGCCCGCCTGCACCAGCACCGTCTCGCCGGGTTGAACCTTTGCCCGTTCGATGAGCATGCGCCAGGCCGTAATCATCGCCAAGCCCACCGCCGCGGCATAGGCCGCGCTCACGCCATCCGGCAGCGGGACGAGGCTCGACGCGGGTACGACCACGTATTCGGCGAACGCGCCCTGGCTTGCCAGCCCAAGGATGTCGCCGCGAATGCACATCGTCTCCTCGCCCGCAAGGCAAAATTCGCACTGCCCGCAGAAGAGATAGGGCGCAATGGCGGCGAGCCTGCCGACTGGCACTGGCTCCATCGCGATGCCCGGCCCATACGCGACGACCTCGCCTGCCGCCTCTGAGCCGGAAGTGTGTGGCAGCTTGACAGGCGTCCGGCCAGTGCGCGCGTAGATATCCAGCCGATTGACGCCGCAGGCCAGCACGCGCACCAGCGCCTGTCCGTTGCCCGGCTGCGGGCGCGGCATATCGCCGAAACGTAACACGTCTGTGCCGCCGGTCTCCTCGAAGTAAACGGCTTGCATGGTATCGGCTGCGGCATTGGTTGTCATGTGTGATAATCCCTTTCTGGTACCATAGGGGCTTGAGGCAGATAGAGTATCCAGTGGTGTCTGTACAAGAGTATAACGCGACTCCCGCGTGTTTATTGGCGCGGCACGCTGCTTGCTCATTTGACGTGTGGGAATCACGCGGCGATAATGGGCGGGCGAGAGGTAGCTCGTTACGCATGAGGTGTAACGAGCCATGCAGTCAACTACCCCATGGCTAAAGCCAGGGGCTTGCAGTTAGCCCGGAACGACAAAGCCGCCGCGTGTGGCCGATTGACTGCGGCCCGGCAGAGACAAGCCCTGCCGCGTGTGCATCATCGGATGCAATACGCCAAACATTTTACGCTGGCAACGGTTCCTGCCAGCAACGCCACGAATGTTCGATTGGGGAAGGTGCGGAGATGCGAGAGACGATGTGCAAACCGTTCGCTCCGGCAGACCGGAGTGCCTAAGCACACAGACAGTATAGCACATAAAGCATACACAAGGAACACGGCGCTTACCTCAGCCCTGAAGGGCGGGGCCTCCGCGCCGGAGAAAGGTGAAGGGAGCGCGGCTTATGATGCGACACTTGCACGGAACCAGATGGCACGGACTACGATGGAGCGCCGCCATGCTGGGGCTTGCTATACTGATGACGATGGGTGTTCTTGCGGGATGTAGCGGGCCTTCAGTGCCGACCTCCACGGTCTTGCTCGCGGCGGCGCAGAAGAACTTCAACGACGCCAAGACGTTTCACTTCACACTGAAGGCCGACCACCTTGGCCCCAAGCCCGCAGGTGATCCTGGCCTGAGCAGTCTCTCGGCAGCCGAAGGAGACGTGCAGCGGCCCGACCGGCTCAGCACCAACGGCACGGTTGATCTGGGCGGCCTGACTGTCTCCACGCAGTTGGTGGTCGTTGGCGATCAGGCGTGGTATCAGAACCCATTAACCGGCTCGTTCGATGAGGACGACTCGTATGCCAGTTTCGTGACAATATTTGACCCGACGAAGGGGATTGGCGTGGCGCTGGCCGCGTTACGAAATCCCTCTACGCCAAGTGACGGCAGCGCCAACGGCACGCCCTGCTGGAAGATTAGCGGGGACGTGGATAGCGCCGCGTTGAGTGCGCTCCTTGGTGCTGCCGCCGGATCCGCCAAGGCGCCTCGCGCCACAGTCTGTATCGGCAAGAGCGACAACAAGCTTTATTCCATCGTGCTCAACGGTCAGGTGATTGCGGGCGACACCGATAAGACGACGCGCACCATCTATATCTCGAAGTATGATGCGCCCGTAAACATTCAGCCGCCAGCCTAGGCAGGCAATGACGCGATGGATGGGCGAGAGGAGCAGCGCGAGTGGCGGACGTAGTCGGAGAAAGCGGTGTAGCAGTCGCGGTCGATCCGCTCAAACAGCGTGATGGTAGACTCTCGACGCTTGGCTATCTGGCGCTCGGTGTCGTCTGCCTCGCGGTGTTTCTGACGGCGCTCGATCAAACGGTGGTGGTGACCGCGCTCGTCTCGATGATCGATGACGTTGGTGTGCCAATCACCCAGCCCGACCGTGCGGCGTGGATCGTCAGCGGCTACCTGCTCGGCTACGTGATCGCCATGCCCCTGATGGGCCGCATCAGCGATATCTTCGGCCGTCGGCGCATTTTTGCCATTTGCCTGGTGATCTTCGGCCTCGGTTCGCTGGGTTGCGCGCTCGCGCCCCAGCTTGGCAGCTCG
>JAICKD010000055.1 GCA_025928125.1 Ktedonobacterales bacterium | reverse complement strand
TGGATGAGCGTGCTGGTGCGGCGGCTCGGCCCGCGCTATCGCGTCGTCGGCAGCCGTGGCCTCTTTGAAAAATATGGCCTGGACACCCAGGAAGATGCGCTGCGCACGGGTGGCCGCCCTGCCGACGAGGGCTGGGCCGAGGAGCCAGAAAACATCTGGGGCCGCCTCTACACCGATATCGGCGAGGTCTCGGTCGCCGCGGTGGCCAAATCGCTGCCGGGGAGCTACGAGACGTTCTATCAGATGGTGCGCGATGCCATCCGGGCAGGCGGCCCGCTGCCCGTGAACCCCCACGACGCGCTGAAGACGATCCAGGTGATCGAGGCGGCGCGCGCGAGCGCCACCAGCGGCCAGGTCATTCCTTTCGACAGCGCGACGAATGGATGATGTAATGCTGATGCTTCAATCCGTGCCGTCTTTGTTCTGACTTGCCAGGTGAGCGAAGAAGTCGCGCAGGTGGATTTGCCCTCGTGGAGAGCCCACCATGTCGGACGTGATAACCCAGCGGAAAAAACGTAAGAAACCCGCCCCGGTTGGGTTGAATGGCTTGAGCGCCTGGCTTGTTGCGTCCATAATCCACGGCGCGAGATGCGAGATGTGCGGTGTCTTGCCTAGCGCATTGAAGGCCATCCGCGCGATCTCGTCATAGCTGAGGATGTCCGGCCCACCGATATCATAGGTGGTGTTGCGCGCGCTGGCATCCTCGATGTAGCGCTCCACCTCGACCGCCAGATCCGCCGGGTGAATCGGGTTGATACGCGCCTTTCCGGCGCCGAACAGCCAGACACGACCCCGGCGCGCTTGGTCGAAGATCGCCTTCATATCATTGAAAGCGCCCGTTGGCCGGATGATTGTCCAGGCAATCCCCGACTGCCGCAGCGCGTCTATAAAGCGTTCTCTTGGCTCCAGAACGGGGATGCGGGAGCGGACCTCATCGCCGTGGAGCACGCCCATGAAAATGAAATGCCTGACCCCCGCCTGCCGCGCGCGTGTGAGCACGTTGAGGTTGCCCTGATAGTCCACCTCCCACGGTGTTGGCTTGCGCGCCAGTGAGCGCACGCCCAGGGTAGAGACGACGACCGAGACGCCATCGCAGAGACCATCGAGTGTTTCGGGGCGCGTAACCTGCCCGGCGAACACCTCGACGCCGCGCTCGCGTTCCTCCGCCAGCCGTTCCGGATCGCGCGCCAGCGCACGCACCGGGTAGCCTGCCCGGCGCAGATGCGTGACGATGTGGCTGCCGAGATAGCCAGTTGCCCCTACGACCAATACGCGCCGCGCGGTCGATCCTCCGTCCTCTTCATCCCTGATGTTGTCCATCACGATGTAGTCCTTTCCGTTCCGTAATAGCGTTAGACCGTGTTTCTGACTGACCGGTCAGTCATGCAAAGAGCATACGAGCATGCTTCCCCAGCGTCAAGGGGTATGCGCGGGGTAGTCACCGGAAGCGACGACTTTGAGAGGATCTGTGAACCCTGAAAATATCACCAGTTGATGCGTATCGTCGCTTCGGCTGGCAACCAATTTTCAACTAGGTCGAAAGTCTGATGTTTCAGTCTTGACTGAACAAACTAAATGAACTACTATTGCGTGCAGCGATACGTATCCGCTGATGATAGACCAGAGCCTGGAGGCCTGTATGTCCGCACCACCTGAGCCGCGGCAATTGTCCGCTGAGGCCCAAAGCTTCGTCGAAAGCATGGGCGTGAACTTTGAACGCTATACACTGCCGCGCATCGGTGGTCGGCTTCTGGGTCTGTTACTTGTAGCCGACAGGCCGCTCTCGCTGGATGACCTCGCGAGCATCCTGAGCGTCTCGCGCGCCTCTGTCTCAACCAACATGCGGCTGATTCTGGCGATTGGACTGGCTGAGCTGGTGACGCGACCGGGTGACCGGCGCGACTACTACCAGTTTACTCCCAATGCCTGGGAGCGTGTGATGCTCCTTGATCTGGAGGGTATCCAGGCGTGGCGCAACCTTGCCGAGCGCGGCCTGGAGGCCATCGAGTCGTCTGAGATTACCGCCCGCGAGCACATGGACGAGATGATCGCATTTTGCGACATGATGCTTGGCACGCTCCAAGCAGCTTTGGAACGCTGGAGAGCGCTCCAGCGGGCAAGAGTAGAGAGTGAAGTGAAGTAGGCTATGACCACACTGGTCGAAACGCAGGGGCTGACCAAACGCTATGGCTCCAGCCGTGGCATCGAAGACGTGACGTTTGAGATCAACGAGGGCGAAGTCTTCGGCTTCTTGGGGCCGAATGGCGCGGGCAAGACCACCACCATTCGCACGCTGATGGGGCTGCTGCGGCCCACCGCTGGCAGCGCGCATATCGGCGGACTCGATTGCTGGGAACAGTCCACCGAGGTCAAGCGGCTGGTGGGCTACCTGCCTGGCGAGTTGTCGCTGGACCCGAACCTGACCGGTGGCCAGATTCTCGAATACTTTGGGAATCTGCGCGGTGGCGTCGATCAGTCACACCTGAAGGCGTTGATCGAGCGGATGGGCCTGGACCCTACCCGCAAATTCCGGCAGTATTCGAGTGGCAACAAGCGCAAGATCGGCATCGTCCAGGCCTTCATGCATCGCCCGCGTCTGCTCATTCTGGACGAGCCGACCAATGGCCTCGACCCACTCAACCAGCAAGAGTTTGACCGCATGGTGCGCGAGGTGCGCGACGAAGGGCGCACGGTTTTTCTCTCGTCGCACATCCTCGGCGAGGTGGAGCAGACCTGCAACCGCGTGGCGATCATTCGCGAAGGGCAACTGGTGCGTATCGGCGAGGTGGCCGCGCTGAAAGATATCAAGCGCCACGACGTCACGATCACCTTTGCGGGGGATGCCCCGCTCGAGACTTTCAAAGCGCTGCCGGGCGTCGATCAGGCAGAGGCGCTGCCAGATGGGCATTCGCTGCGTCTGGCGGTCTCCGGTGGGCTGGATGGCGTCATCAAGGCGGCGGCGCAGCATCCCGTCGTGAACCTGACCAGCCAGGAACCCAGCCTGGAAGAGGTCTTCCTCCGCTACTATGAGGATGATGGCGCGGTGGTCAAGGAGGCGAGCCATGTGGTTCCGTAACACCTATCTCAAGACGTTGCGCGAGTATCGCATTGCCATCTTGGGCTGGGGCATCGGCATGGGGCTGATGATGTTCGCGGTCCTCTCCGCCATCGCCGATCTGGTCTCCACACCTCAGGCCCGTGCCACCCTCGTCACGCTGGCGAAGTCGTTCGCGTGGATCGCCGAGCCAATCCATGTCGATACGCCTGGGGGCTATGCCACGTGGAAGTATGGCTTTACGATCCTGGTGGTTGTGCTCTGGCCGATTCTGGCAGGCAGCCGCATGCTGCGCGGCGAGGAGGAACGTGGCTCCATGGATGTGCTGCTCTCGCTGCCAGAGAGCCGCGCGCGAATCGCGCTGCAGAAGCTGGCGGCGCTGTGGACGGCGTTGATCCTGATCGGGCTTATTATTGGGTTGCTCACCTTCCTGGCGGGCCAGAGCGTGCATGCCGAATTTGGCCTGGGCGGCGCGCTACTCTATGGCCTGAACATCTCGGTCATCGGCGGCGTCTTCGGCAGCCTGGCGCTCTTCATCTCACAGTTCACCCAGTCGCGGCGGACGGCGGCAGGCATCACCGGTGGGCTGCTGGCGCTTTCTATCGCCGTGGATATCGTGCATCGCGTCGTTCCCAACACCGACTGGTTCTCTCGTCTTTCCCCAGTCTATTACTACAACCTGAGCAAGCCGCTGGTTCCGAGCTATGGGACCGATCCGGTGGCGCTGCTGGTGATGCTGATCGCCTCGGCGGTCTTGAGCGGCGCGGCGGTCTGGCTCTTCCTGCGGCGCGATGTGGGTGTGGCGCAGGCGTTGCCCGGCATGATCCGCCTGCCCGCACGTCCGATGACGCCAGCGCGCGCGCTCCCGGTGAACGCATGGTCGTTGCAGTCGGTCTATAGCCGCAGCCTCCGTTCGATGGTGGTCCCCACCTTCTGGTGGACGTTCAGCATCGCCGCGTTCGCTGCCTTTATGGTCTTCATCGTCGAGCAGACGGAGCAGCAGCTCAAGCAACTCTATGAGAGCACGCCAGTTCTCGCGGGCCTGATTGGCAAGGTGGGCGGCGGTGATGTGTCCACCAATGCGGCGCTGATGAGCTTCTTCTTCGTCTTTTTGCCGGTGATGCTGATGGCATTTGCCGTCACACAGGCGAGCCGCTGGGCCGCCGATGAAGAGGATGGCTTGCAGGAACTGGTACTGGCCACGCCGCAGCCACGACTGAAGGTGATTCTGGCGCGGTTTGGCGCGCTGACCACCGCCACGATCATCATCGCCGTGGTGACGCTGGCGGCGACGGCGCTGGCCACAGTTGCTAGCGGTCTCGCGCTCGACTGGGGCAATCTGGTGGCGGCTTCGCTCTCGATCATTCCGTTGGGATTGCTGATCGCGGCGCTAGGCTATCTGTTCTCCGGCTGGCTGCGTACGGCGATAGACACCGGCCTCTTGAGCTTCCTGCTGGTGATCTGGTTCGTCATTACCTTCATCGGACCGGAGCTAAACTGGTCAGAAGGGGTGATGCGCCTCTCGCCGTTCTACTACTATGGAACGCCAATCGTCAACGGCCTTCCGGTGGGCAGTATGCTCCTCATCATCGCGGTGACGGTGGTGGCGCTGGCCATAGCGTCGGTGCGCTTCATGCGTAAAGACATCGCGCACTGACCGCCTCCACGTGATTGAGCGAGGAATGCCCTTCCGTCGGAAACGGCGGAGGGGCATTTTCTTGCCTTGCCCTGTGCTTCTACAGTATCAGCACGATCTTGCCGCGCGTGTGGCCCGTCTCACTCAGACGATGCGCCTCGGCGGCCTCGGACAGCGGGAAGGTGCGCGCGACCTCCACGCGGAGATTTCCGCGCTCGAGGAGTTGGGCGATCTGCGCCATCTGCTCACCGCTGGGATGGACGCGAATGCGCGCCGTGCGCACGCCATAGGTCTGGGCAAGCGCCTCATCGGGCGTCTCCGCGATTGAGACAAGCATCCCACCTGGCTTGAGGACAGCGAACGACCGCCTCTGCGTCTCGTCGCCCTGCGTATCCAGCATGACATCGACCGCTCGCACGGCATCCTCGAAGCGCTCGTGGGTGTAGTCGATCACGTGGTCAACGCCGATGCCACGCAGAAAATCGGCGTTATGCGCCGAAGCCGTGCCGAAGACTCGCGCGCCCCTCCACTTCGCGAGCTGGACGGCGACATGGCCAACGCCACCCGCCGCGGCATGGACGAGCAGCGTCTGGCCTGGCTGGAGCTGCGCCACATCGAAGAGCGCCTGCCAGGCGGTGAGGGTGACCAGTGGCGCCGCTGCCGCTTCGGCAAACGAGATATTCGTCGGCTTCTTCGCGAGATCGCTGGCAGGAGCAGCTACATAGTCGGCGTAGGCGTTGCCGAACTCTGGAAAGCGCACCATCCCAAAGACCTCATCGCCAGTGGCAAACTGGTCAACCCCGCCGCCAACCTTCTCGACCACGCCAGCAACGTCCCAGCCCAGGATGATTGGCGACTCGGGCGGGTCAGCAACGCCGCGTCCGTTGCGTGTCTTCCAGTCAACCGGGTTGACGCCCGCAGCGCGGACGCGCACCAGCGCTTCGCCAGTCTGTGGCTCAGGGCGTTGCGCCTCTTCGTAGATCAAATTCTCTGCCGCGCCATACCGGTGCAGGCGAACGGCATGCATCTGTGCCATATGCGGAAAATCCTTCTCTGCTGCTCGTGTCGCATTTCAGTGGGTGAACACGGTACTCTTCGACAACTATGCCCTCTCAGCGTCAATTCCACAAGTACGCACAATATTGTGGCATAGTATCGAAAACGATACTAAAGCGGAGGAGCGCTGCCATGAAGCGACGCCACTATGAAGGCGCGTATAGCTGCTCGGTTGAAGCAACCCTCGACGTGATCGGCGGAAAATGGAAGGGCGTCGTCCTATTCCACCTGCTGGATGGCGTCAAGCGGTTTGGGGAACTGCGCCGTCTGCTGCCAGAGGTGACCCAGCGGATGCTGACATTGCAACTGCGTGAACTGGAAGAGGCGGGCATCATCCATCGCGAGGTCTATCGCGAGGTACCGCCCAAGGTGGAGTATTCGCTGACGGCGTTCGGCGCCTCGCTTGAGCCAATTTTGCTGCTGATGCGCGATTGGGGTGATGACTACATGGCGCAACTGGTGGCGCTTCGGCGCGAACGCGAGCTAAAAGCGCAGGTCGAAGAGACTCCGGCATAATCGGTTAACTGTCGCGCCCATGGGCAACGCCCCTTCCCTTCGAGGAAGAGGCGTCGTTGTGGTAAAAACGTTACCTAGCAGCAGCCCGTTCCGCCGCAACAGCCGCAGGGACACTCGCCCGGCGGGCAGTCGCAGGCGTCGCAGGCGTCACTGAGGCTGAGCGCAACAAGACTCGGTTTCATCATCGCATGTCTCCTTGGGCGCGGCGTCGTCCTCTGGGACGATACACCGCATATCGGAACAATCGCTAAAGGTGGAATTGTCGGCGGGTGGGCAGGCCGCGAGCGAACGCTGATAATCCGCGACCGTCTCCCGTAGCGCGTGTAGCTCGGCAATCTCCTGGTCAATCGCGCGCAGCCGCTGCTCAACCAGCGAGTGCAACTGCCGCTGCACGTCGCCGCATCGTGCGTCGGACGCGCCAAAGAGCAGGGGTTTCGCCGACGAAAGAGGCAAACCGAGCAGGCGGATGCGCCGGAGCAGCAGCAGGCGATTGAGATCGGCGAGACGATAGCGGCGGTAGCTATTCGGTCCGCGCGATGGCTCTGGCAAGAGGCCAATCTCTTCATAGAAGCGAATGGTTTTGGCCGAGACGCCCGTCCGCCGGGCAATCTGCCCGATGGTGAGCGTTGCCTCGCCTGACCCCTTGTCACTCAATTGATCGCCGCTGCTGTGCGTTTGCATAATGTCCCCCTGTCCGGTCCGCCTTGCCCCTTTCTGCCAACAGCGTACACCTTCCAGTAACGGGAAGGTCAAGGCTAGACGACTACGAAACCCTATGGCCCCCTCTTGGTGGATGCTGTATGATGCTTGCAGGTGTGCTGAACGGCTCAGCATCTCTACGCCATATAGACATCGCCGTCATATGGATAACATGGAGGTTCTCGACATGAAAAAGGGCCTGCGACTGTGGTTCTATCTTGAGGCTATCCTCGGCATTCTCGCTGCCGTCCTGTTCGTCGTGACGCTCATCAATCAGGAATGGATCGAGACGATCTTCAACGTTGACCCCGATCAGGGCAGTGGCGCGCTGGAATGGATTGTGGTCGCTGGGCTGGCGGTCGTGGCGATTGCGCTAGGCCTGGCGGCGCGCTACGAATGGCGGCGGGCCTCGGCGGTCGCTGCCTGAGTCTAACTTCACTTCCGCCAACATTTTCTTGACGATGCCCCGCGCCCGCTTCGGGTTCGGGGTAGTTCCTTCCCACGGTTGTGACAAAGGCTGGCGGTCCCGCAGTGCGAGGACTCTTGCAAAATGGGAGGAATACCGGTAAGATGGCGCAAGCGCTGTTACGTAGATCATCGCCCCCTGGCTTTAGGTAATAAGTCATGGGTTACTTCACGCAATTGACGCGCGTTGTAAATACTAAAGTGGAGCAGTCGATCCATGTAACTGCCGTCGTAAGGAAGGATTAGAGGGCGCTCCTTATTTTCGTGGCGATGGTCGGCGTTCAGAGTTTTGGTAGCTGCATACCCCAACAATCGCTGCATGAGCCTCTCACAGGGTGGTGGTGCGTCTCCTGCGCTACAATAGCGGTTGATATTAGGAGGCGCCATGGGAGCGATCAACGATGATCGTGAGGAGGTGGAACCAGGCAGAGCAGCACGCAATTATCCCCAGTTCTCGTCGGATGAGCCAGACGAGACTACACACGAACCGGACTCTCCAAGGCAAACACGTAGGTGTGTGTAGAGCGAAATGTCACTGAGCAACCCTGGGACTCACCGCTCTGAGCCGTGAGATCTCATCTTGAAAACGGCAAGATTTCTGCCCTTGCTGGATGGGAAGTCTGTCACGCAAGGTCGCAGAATCACACAAGGGAGTGCGCACGTGCATTTTATGCAGAAAGTACCTCGCGCCCTGAAGATCAGCAGCGTGGCCGTTGGGCTCGTTGCGATTATCTTGGGGGGATTCTTCGCAACTGGACACGCGGCCTTCGCCAGTTCGGCGACGCCAGACATCGCTCATCAGATCACCGTACACCCAGACATCAGCAAGGTCACCAAAGATACGAGCGCTGTCCATTTCGGTTGCCAGGACCGCCCAATCGATGGCTCCGCTGGGCTCCGCTGTTATCAACCGTCCCAGATCCAGGCCGCGTATGGCCTCACGCCGTTGCTCAATAAGGGCATTAACGGCAAGGGACGAACAATCGCGATCATCGACGCCTTCCAAAGCCCCTATGTGCAGTCCGACCTCTCCATCTTCGACTCGACCTTTGGGCTTCCCACTGCTGATTTCCAGCAGATCGCTCCGCAGGGTCTGACGCCGTTCGACCCCAATGACGGCAATATGGATGGCTGGGCCGAGGAGATCACGCTCGACGTGCTCTGGGCGCATGCCGCCGCCCCCGGCGCGAAGATCCTGCTGGTGCTTGCGACCAGCAATGACGACACCGCGCTCTACAACGCGACGAAGTACGTTGTCGATAACAATCTGGCCGACACGATCTCGCAGAGCTTCGGCGAGGCCGAGACCTGCATGGACCCCAACCTCCTGAAGAAACAGCACACGCTGTTCGAGCAGGCCGCTAAGAAGAAGATCACTGTCTTCGCGTCCTCGGGCGATAGCGGCGCTTCACAGTTCAACTGCGATGGCACGGCCGCGATCCTGAGCGCCAGCTCGCCCGCCTCTGATCCGCTGGTGACGGGCGTTGGCGGCACGACCCTCAATGCCGATAGCGCGACCGGCGCCTATATTGGCGAGACGGCCTGGACCGAGCAGCTTCTTGGCTGCAACCCTCCAGCGGTTGCCCTCGACGATATCAATTGCAGTGGTGGTGGCTTCAGCACAATCTATGGCCGACCATCCTTCCAGTTTGGTATCCCGAACACCAGCAGGAGTGGTCGCGGTGTGCCTGATGTCTCCTACAATGCGGGCGTCAATGGCGGTGTGCTGACACACTGCGGCATCTGCAACCTGCTCTCTGGCCTCGATCCAGCCGACCCCACCATTTTCTTCCTCTTTGGTGGCACGAGCGCTGGCTCGCCACAGTGGGCTGGCCTGACGGCCGTCGGCGATCAGCTGGCGCATCATCGCTTTGGCGATATCAATCCGGCGCTGTACCTCATCGGTCGGGCTCACGGCCTGTATGCTGACTCCTTCCACGACGTCACCACGGGCAACAACGACGTGAGCGAGATTGGCACAGGCTACGACACGGCGACGAACTGGGATGCGGTGACGGGGCTTGGTTCGCCGAACGCTTCCAAGCTGCTGCCGTTGCTTGGCGTTTTCACGCTCGTCTCCTGACGACGCGGGGCGGCGCCCCGTCGAGCTGTCTCCGATGATTTGGGGATAGCGCCGTCGGGTTCCACAACTGCTTCATTCGACCGATATCGATGGCGTCGCTCTCCGTGACTAGCGGGGACCGGCGCCATCGGTCGTTCTGTGGCTGTTCCTGCGCCAGTTGGTATCAGCGCACCTCATAGATTTCGTAGACGCGCGTGTCGCCATCGACGAGTCCCTTGCCGATGGCCTGAATCTTGTTGAGCCAGCGATAGCGTTCGTCACTCGTCTCGAAACGCGGCGCGATATAGACGGGAGCGTCGACACCTTCGTAGACCTGCGAGAAGTCGCGCCGTCCCTGGTATTCCACGTAGATGAGCGCGCCATCGTCAGTCTCGAGGGTGAGACGAATATCGATGAGCGCTGTCCCATCGGGGCTGACGATCATCCAGTCTCCGGCGCTCACGCCCGCCTTGAGGTGCGCGCGGATCCGCTCGCCAACACACACCACCTCACGAATCGTGACCATCAGGCGGTGACCCGCCGGGGTGACGCCGAGATCCGCGGCGACTACTGGAGTGACCGTTGCCGTGCAAAGTGGGATGAGTTCGAGTGCCATGCTGTGCTCCTGGTCGTGAATTGCTGCGCTACGAAGTCTGCTGTAGGCACGCTCTAGCGAGAACATGCCCATCAGGGTTAGCTTGTACGCTCAAGTGTAACATCCGGTGAATCTGATTTCAGTGCCGCATGACGCATTCCAGCGGGCGGACCATGCAAATACTGTACTACTTGTGCGTAATAACTTGAGAACTACTGTCGGCTCTTGCGGGATGCGGGGATGTACCTCGCTATGCGGGTGTTGGCAGCCAATGATTCGTCGGATTTGCCGACGAGAACTACAATGTCATGCAGACAGAGGCCGGGACTCACCGGAGCATCCCAGCCTCTCTTCACGCTTAGGAGAACAACGGAGGGCAACAGATGACATCGAGTGATCGGCTGATCGAAGAGCAGATCGCCTATTATCAGGCGCGGGCGGGTGAGTATGATGA
>JAICKD010000496.1 GCA_025928125.1 Ktedonobacterales bacterium | reverse complement strand
GCCCGTGGTGAAGCACAAAACGATCACCAGGGCGACGGGTAGCTCCCACACGACGACGACCTTCTCTCAAGGTACGACCAGTAGCTCCGCGCCGAGTGGCGGCTACAACCCCTGGTCGCCCGTGCCGGGCCATCCCACCTATAGCCTCAGAGACTTCGCGGGCGATCCCTATGCCAGCGCCTATGGCGTCTGCACGTGGTACGCCTGGTATCGCCACCAGAGCGAGCCGCTGATGAAGCTCGGCGTCTCACACACCTGGCCCGCCAACGCGCCGAAGTATGGCCTCTCGGTCGGCAGCCAGCCCGCCGTCGGCGCGACGGTGATCTTCCAGCCGGGCGTTGAGGGCGCGGGCGGCACCGGGCATGCCGGACATGTCGAGGCGGTGCTCGGCGGCGGCTGGTTCATCATCTCCGAGATGAACTTTTACTGGAACGGCGGCGGCTTCGGCAAGGTGGACTTCCGCTACGTCTACGTCCGCTCCGGCGTTAGCTTCATCTACTAGGCTTGAGATGCGTTGGGCGGGCGAAGAGGCACGCCGGATACGTATCCAGCGTGCGGCGCCTGGCAGGTAAGCTCACAGTGCATTCGGTCTGACCAGGATGCGCCCGCGCGTCTGTCCGGCCAGCATCGCCTGGGTCACGCTGGGGATGTCCTCCAGCGTGACTTCGGTGAGCATTACATCCCCCAGGCCGGGGAGGCTGGCTTCCTGGACGACCTCTTCCCAGAGTTCCTGGCGCACCGCACGTGGCGTCGATGGCATATCGATGCCCAGTACCATGATGCCCCGCAGAATGAGGGGATACACGGTCGCCCGATACGCGGCTCCGCCGGTGACTCCGATGGCCGCGATTCCGCCGCCTTTTTTCGTCGTTCGCATCAGGTAGGCCAGGGTTGCGCCTCCTACTGTGTCGATGCTCCCAGCCCACCGCTCTGCTTCAAGCGGGCGTGCGCTCTCGGCCTCGGTCTCCGCGCGACTCAAGATCTCGCTCGCGCCAAGTCGTTTGAGATAGCCCTCGGCGTCGGACTTGCCCGTGCTGGCGGCCACCGTATAGCCTCGCTTTGACAGCAGGCGGACGGCCAGGCTTCCTACTCCTCCCGTGGTGCCAGTGACCAGCACCGGACCCTTCTCGGGGGTCAGGCCATTCTTTTCTAGTTGACGCAACCCCATTGCTGCGGTTATTCCTGCTGAAAGCACCAGACCCTGCTTGCCATCTACCCCGGCAGGCAGGGGAGAAATAAAGTCGCCGGGTACGCGGGCATACTCGCTGTAGCCGCCATGGCGCGACACCCCCTGAGTCCGGCCAAAGTCCGAGGCTACCACCGCATCGCCTGGCTGAAATCGCGGGTCCGTTGACTCAACCACCGTTCCGGTCAGCTCAAGGCCGGGTACCAGCGGATAGGTCCGGGCCACGTTGCCATTGGGGATGCAGACGAGGGCATCTTTGTAGTTCATCGCCGCATATGCCACCTGGATCAGCACGTCCCCCTGCGGTAAATCACTCTGATTCAGCCTTTGGATGCCCATCTGAAACCGCTCAGCGGTTTTATTGACGACAAATGCCCGGAAAGAATCTGGCATCTCATTCACCCTTTCGTCTGGTATGCGCTCTATTTGATATGTTGTTTTCGCGCGCCCGTCACAAAACGATGGTTGACAGGTTGTTCTGACGCGGCGTACCACGTGGCGGGCACTCGGACCGCCACCAATTCGCCGTGGGCGCACTCCTCGCCACCGGAATACAGCGAACAGGTGAGCAGCGTCTTCCTCTCGGTCATACTGGTGATCCGGGCGCGAACCACCACCGGCTCGGCGATTGGCGTGGGGCGCAGATAGGTAACCTGTAGGGAGGCAGTCGCATAGAACAAGGGTGGCTTCGATGTCATCGCGCGCCCTTCCGCACGGTATGCGGCTGCCACAGCGGTACAGACGCAATGGCAGTCCATGAGCACGGCGATGATGCCACCGTTGAGGATGTGCTGCGCGCCGGATGTGTGATAGGGCTGTGGCTGCCACGTGCAGACCGCCTCATCGCCATCGCCAGACCAGTAACTCTTAATCCGCAGGCCGTGTGGATTGAGCGGCCCACAGCCCCAACAATAATTCTCACTAAGTCCGTCTTGAAACGCTTGCTCGTCTGTCATAGAATTCCCCCTCGCGCTCCTTCGTCTATTCCTGTCGCTAGAGTAGCCCGAGTGCGACTGGCGCTCTCTGGAAAAGAGTGTACCCATCTCAGCGTTTCCGAAACGTCCACCGGCACGTCCACAGATACCGCTGTTGCGTAGCATCAATGCGTGGGTGAGGGCTAGGGGCGCTCGGAAGCTGCGTGCGCACGACGAAACCTCATCCTCGCCCCCGTTCTTAGCCGCGGCATTCATGCCGCGAAGTTGGCCTACTCCCAGCATTGCCACGGGAGCATGACGGTGTTGTTAGGTGTTCTTAGGGACCGCCATCCCCTGCACGATTGCGCACGATATGGCATAGTGCAGGCATATGCTACATTGCTGATACTGGAAAGCGATCAGTGATATGCCGTGTTGAGCAGAGTTGGATGGGGTGGGCTGGACTATGCGCGCGGATCGCTTACTCTCGATTCTGCTGCTGCTCCAGGTGCATCGCCAGATGACGGCGGGCGAGCTGGCGCGGCGGCTGGAGGTGTCGGAGCGCACCATCCATCGTGACATGGTGGCGCTTGGCATGGCGGGCATCCCCGTCACGGCGGAGCGCGGCACGGGCGGGGGCTGGCGGCTGCTGGAGGAGTATCGCACCAACCTGACCGGCATGAACGCCGCCGAGATTCAGGCGCTCTTTCTGACCCGACCCTCGCGGCTGATGGCTGATCTGGGGATGGAGCAGGCGTCGGACGCGGCGCTCATCAAGCTGCTGGCGGCGCTGCCCGCGATCTCGCGCCAGAACGCCGAAGACATCCGCCAGCGCATCCACATCGACGTGGCGGGCTGGGGCCAGCGCGACGACGCCGTGCCATTGCTGCCGATCATCCAGCAGGCCGTCTGGCAACAACGTCGGCTGCGCTTCACCTATGGCTACGACGGGGAGGGCGCGGACGAGCGGCTGGGCGATCCGCTGGGGCTGGTGGCGAAGGGCAGCGTCTGGTATATGATCGTCGCGATAGAGGGCCAGCCGCGTACCTATCGCGTCTCCCGCGTGCGTAGCGCTGAGTTGCTGGACGATCTCTTCGAGCGCCCGACGGACTTCGATCTGGCGGCCCATTGGGAGGAGTCGTCGGCGCGTTTCAGCGAGCGCATTCCGCGTTTTCCGGCAACGTTGCGCGTGGCGGCTGGGGCGCTAGGCGCCGTGCGCGCGGGTGGCCGCTACACGCGGGTCGAGCGCGAGGAGCCGCCCGACGCGGATGGCTGGGCGCGTGTGGTGGTGCTCTTCGAGGATGACCACAGCGCCCGCGAGTTCATCCTGAGCTACGGGCCGCGGGTCGAAGTGATCGAGCCAGACGATCTGCGCATCGCCATTCTCAACGCGGCCCAGGCGACGGTCGCGCTCTATGTGCGGAG
>JAICKD010000309.1 GCA_025928125.1 Ktedonobacterales bacterium | reverse complement strand
TGAAGTCGCCCGCGTCGCGCCCATAATAGGCGGACTGAATATATAAATCGGGGCTGAGCAAAAAGTCGGCGGGCTTGCGGCCAAATACGCCGTCCATCTGGGAGAGGTTCTCCCAGAATCCGCCGCCCACATGATAACGTGCCGCCTCGCGATACTGGGATCCGCGAAAGAGACGGGCCTTCAGCGCGCCAAAAAGCGACGATTCCAGACCATAGAGGCTATAGACCGCGCGCCCCAGGTCGGGGATGATTGGGAACGGCGGCCGCTGGCGCTCCAGATAGCGGCGCGCCATCTCTGGCGACGACTCGAAGAAGACGATCATTTCGAGGCCCTGCCGCCGATAGTTGTCGTAGTGGTCGATAAGATAGCGCAGGCGCAGGTTACAGAGCGGGCAGACCGCGCCGCGATAGAACGACAGCAGGATCTTCCGTCCCCAGTACTGCGAGAGCGAGACCGGATGCTCGTACATATCGCGCTGGATAAAGACGGGCGCGCGCTGGCCAGTCTTGAGACGCATACCTATCACACCCCCCGGTTGCGGTCGCAGAGATGGGCTTCCCCGACGACCCGTTACCCAGCACAAGGCTTGCCTATTAGGCAACTACCAGCGACTACCAGATCGCCACGCGCTCACGAGCGCACACAGACACACCGACGCCCACTTCAACCATACCCGGCAGTGTACCCAATGGATGGCCGCACAAGCAAATAGCGATGACGCATGCCATTGCGACAATGCAACGATACAATGTGGCCCCTCCGTGGCTTCGGAGGGGCGAGAAGATGTTTTCGTGGTTCGCTTATGCGCGGCATGTCAGCGGGGGCCACCGCGCGTCAAAGCGTTGGATAGCCGTACTTGGCGGGGTTTGCCTCGAAGAGCGCCTTGCAGTCTGCCGAGTGGAAGTAGATGGTACCCACGCCTTTATCGTTGACCGGAGCAGCCATCGTATCCTGGGCGGTGCGCTTGTCCACCAGCATCCCACAAACGGGATCGCGCGCCACGTTGGGATCATTCTCGTCAAGGTTGCCCGGGTTGGGGTTCAACGCGGCCTGCTCCTCGGCATCGGAATTCGTCATACGTCATCGTCTCCTTGCGGATGTCACAACTCGATAGCGCCCATCGCGCACTCAGGCACTATACCGCACAGACGGCGCCAGTTGGTCACTTTCGTCACATACTTTACACAGCACCCGTGTCACACGTGCATCCTGGCTCTCGTCTTATGAGGCGCCACAGCCGTTCGAGGAGTAACTTCCCTGGGTACGCATGACGAGCAGGCCTATAATCTGGTATGGAAGAGGAAAGCGAGGGACACCATGAATGAGACAGACATCATCCCTTCCATCACATACCCATCACAGCGGTCTAGCGGCGAGCCACCGCGCGTGGTCATTGTCGGCGCGGGATTCGGGGGATTGGAGGCGGCGCTGAAACTCGGGCGCGCGCCGGTTCACGTGACCGTCATCGACCGGAATAACCATTACGTCTTCCAGCCACTGCTCTATCAGGTGGCGACGGCGTATCTTTCGCCAGCGGATATCACCGCGCCGATTCGTACCGTCCTGCGGCGCCAACGCAATACCGAGGTGCTGCTGGCCGAGGCGACCGCTGTAGATGTCGCAGCGCGCGAGGTGCGGGTGCGCGATGAGATCACCGGCGCGGAACGCAGCGTACCCTATGACTACCTGGTGCTGGCGACCGGCGCGGGCGAGAGCTACTTTGGCCGCGACGACTGGGCCACCTACGCGCCAAGCCTCAAGACGATCCCCGATGCGACCGCGCTCCGGCGCAAGGTGCTGCTGGCCTTCGAGGAAGCCGAGCTGACGGCGGCCAGCGATCCTGAGCGGGTGCGTTCGCTGCTGACATTCGTGATCGTCGGCGGCGGGCCAACCGGCGTGGAGTTGGCGGGGGCCATCGCCGAGCTGGCGCACCGCACCCTGCGCGGCGACTTCCGCCATATCGACGTCACTTCAGCACGCATCGTGCTGGTCGAGGCGCTGCCACGGCTGCTCAACACCTTCCCGGAGTCGCTGAGCGAGAAAGCCACCCGGAAGCTGGAGAAGCTAGGAGTAGAGGTGCGCACCGGCGGGCGGGTCGAGGAGGTGGACGCCGACGGGGTGATCGTCGCGGGCGAACGCATCGCGTCGCATACGGTTATCTGGGCGGCGGGCGTAAAGGCGTCACCAGCGGGCGCGTGGATCGGCGCGGAGACCGACCGGGCGGGGCGCGTTCTCGTGAGTGGCGACTTGAGCGTTCCCGGCCATCCCGAGATTTTCGTGCTGGGTGATACCGCCAGCGCCACGGGAGACGACGGCAAGCCACTGCCGGGGGTCGCGCCGGTCGCGATGCAGCAGGGCCGCTACGTTGGCCGGGCGATTCGCACGCATGTGGAGGGGCGAGAGAGTCCCCACCCATTCAAGTACTTCAACAAGGGCAATCTGGCGACGATTGGCCGCTCATTCGCCATCGCCGACTTTGGCTTCGCGCGCGTCAGCGGCTTCATCGCCTGGGTGCTCTGGCTGGGCGTCCACATCCTCTATCTCATCGGCTTCCGCAACCGGCTGCTGGTGATGGTGCAGTGGGCGTGGGAGTACTTCACCTACGAGCACGGCGCGCGCATCATCACGCCGATGCGCCAGCCGGAGCAGCGCGCACTCCCCGCTGAGCCAGAGCCAGTTCCCGCTGGAAGGACGTAGATGAGCGTTAGAGCGGCGTCGCCTCAATCCGGCCAGACTTCACCGCAGCCACCAGCGCCGCATGGTCGCGCTCGGTCTGGTCGGCATAGGCGTTGGCGAAGGCGACGAGCGCATGATCGAAGGTATCGCGCTTGCCCAGATAGCTGTTGAGGGCGACGACATCGCCGGAACGCGCGTGAGCCCGGGCAAGCGCCCATGCGCAGAGCGTGGCATAGGTCACGAAGCCGTCCGGCGTCAGCGTGGAGGAATCGACGGAACCCTTCATATCGCGGAGCTGGCGCACATAGTAGTGCTCCACTCCCATACGCCCCCATCCGAGAAAGATATCGCTGGCCGCCTGGGTCATCTGTTGCCCGCGAACGACCCGCTGGCCGTGATTGGCATGGACGGTTTTGCGCCCCTCGCCGTAGGTCTCGACCACCGAGGCGTTCGCCTCTTTCATCTGGAGGAAGAGCGGATCGCCCTGGTCTTTGCCGGTGAGCAACATCACATAGCAGCGCGTGCCGACGCTACCCACGCCAACCACCTTGCGGGCAAAATCCACCAGCGTGTAGCGGCGCAGCAGGTCGCGGCGGTCTTCGCGCAACGAGGCCAGATAGCCAGTAAGAAGCTCTTCGATGTGATCGCCCATGATCGTATCGCTGACGTGCATCAGCAGCGGCGGATCATTGGCAAGCTGGACGTTACCGTCTACGACTTCGGTCAAGCGCGCGAAGGCATGGAGATGATTGCGTCGTTGCGCCTTGCGCACGTGCCTCTGCGCCACTTTGTGGGCAAAGCCAGAAACCATGGCGAGCACATCCTGGGTGTTCACCTGGGTATACCAGAGCGCGAGATAGTCCATCGTGGCATACTGCGCCAGCCGCCCGCGATAGGTGGCGACGGCGCGCAGCACGCTCTCGTCGCAGACGGCGCGGCTCAGCCCGTTGGTGCGCCCAGCCACCACGAGACTGGCCACCAGCCGCTTGATGTCCCACTCCCAGTGGCCTCGCAGCGTTTCATCGAAATCGTTGAGATCGAAGACGAGCTGGCGCTCCGGCGTTGCGAATATGCCGAAATTGGCGAGGTGCGCATCGCCGCAGGCCTGCACGAGCAGATCGGTGGTCGGCGTGGACGCCAGATCACAGGCCATCACCGCCGACGAGCCGCGCAGGAAGGCAAACGGCGACTCCATCATGCGCCCATAGCGAATGGGCAGCAGATCTGGCTGGCGTAACGGTTCGCAGGCTTGGAGCACGCTGATCGGGTCTGGCCGGTCGGCTGGCGGTTCCCAGCGGGCGTGCGCCGAGCGTGGAACGGTCTTGCGGAGCGCCTTGCCATGCTGTATGCGTTCGGAGCGCGACTCGCCTTGAGATGGCGCCATGATGGCATGGTGCGGGAGGGGTATAGCCGTCGCGGGAACTGCGCCATCGGTCATGTTCGCGGTAGTCGCAGGGGCTTTCATGGGTGTAATTTCCTCTGTGCGGGGCTGCACAGGCGCTCAATAACAACCGGCCGTACAATGAGGCTATCACCAGAGCTATTTGCACAAGTTATGCCAGGAAACGCCGCAAAGGAGTGACCCTGATGTTGCTTTTTCGCGAGTCTGGGAGGATGGTCATCTGAACAGCGATAATACGTGTAGTGATTGGCGTAGGCCGTAATGATCGTAGCACCGACATATCTAAGGTCCGTCGAGCATTCTGCTCTGCAGCCCGCGCAGGCGGGCTTTGCCGCCGAAGGCGCTTAGGCGCGGCTTCAGCCGCCAGCGACTCTATGAACCGCCAGCCTCGTTGTCAGGAGGCGCTGATATGACTCGCATCTACACGACTGCGACAATAGCCTGCCCTATTGAAGACCTCTATGACTATGTCACTACGCCCGCTCACTGGCCGGAGTGGCACCCCTCGTCGCTTGGCGTCAGTGACGGCGCGGACCATTCGCTGGCGGTGGGTGAAGAGGTCACCGAGCGGTTTCTCGTCGCGGGCCGCCGGGGCAGCGTCGTCTGGCGGGTCACCGAACGCGACGCGCCGAATCACTGGGTGATCGTCGGCGCCATCGAAAGCTCCAAAGGCGGCGGCACGATCACCTATACGCTCAGTCAGCGGTCCGATGGCGTCTTCTTCGAGCGCGAGTTCATCTACCCCACGATCAACGCGCTCTTCGCCGTGCTCGATACACTCATCCTGCGCCGCCGCATCCAGTCGGAGTCGGAGGAGGCGACACGCCGCCTCAAGGCAAAGATGGAGGCGAAGGGATAAGCCGAATGGGAACGAAACAGACTGGCTGCCCGCACACGCAGCGCGCCCTGCAATGGGCTATCGTCACCTTCTTCTCTTCGATGATCGCCCTGCTGGTGATTCTCTATCTCGTCGCGCCCTCCATCTACTTGGACACCTTGCAGCTAACAGCGCAGCCAACCGATACCCATCCCCTGGCGATCAACCTCTTTTTCGTAGCGATTCTCCTCTTCGTGGCGATGGGAGTGTATGGTGTGC
>JAICKD010000630.1 GCA_025928125.1 Ktedonobacterales bacterium | reverse complement strand
CTGGCGCACCGAAGGCAGCGGCGTCCGTGGCGGCAGCGCGCCGGTTGCCACCAGCTCGCGCACCTGCTCCACGATCTGCTGATATTTCGGCGTCGGACTCGTCTCGTCGAGATGAATCACCGCCGGATCGCGCCGTTCCGCTGCCATCGCGCCTGACTCCCCACTCATGCGTACCTTGCAACTGTTATAGCATGAGTAGAACAGTTTGGCAAGGTGGGAGCGGCGCGAACACTGCGCATCCTATTTCGGCGCGGAGCGGATGGCGCGGCTGGTGGTCGCCAGAATCGCCATCGTCAGCGGGAAAACGCTCAGCAGGGCTATGGTGGTGAGCGCGCTGGTATGTTGGAGCAGGATGCCCATCAGCGCCAGCCCCAGCGGCGGCGTGGCCCGCGCGATGACACGATAGGCGCTGTTGACGCGCCCCTGCAATGCATCGGGGATCAGCACCATACGATAGCTGAACTGTGTGATGTCGTAGATGGGGTCGGTGATGGCGAAGAGCAGGCTGACCACCGCCAGCAGTACGAGGTTATTGACACCCAGTGCGAACGCGCACCAGAAGAGCACGAAGAGCCAGCCCGTACCCGCCATGATTTTCCTGAACGCGAAGCGCCTGCGTAGTACCTCGGTGAGCAGCGAGCCGACGATATAGCCAATGCCGATCCCGGCGAAGATCAGCCCAATCACCGCGGACGAGGCGTGTTGCCGTTGGGCCAGCACAATCACCAGCAGCGCGCTGGCCTCTGGCGCGACGACGTTGAGTAGCCCGCTCAACAGCGCCAGCATGCGAATGGCGGGCTGTCGCCAGAGCCACACCAGCCCCGTCCGTATCTCCCGCGTCATCGGCTCGCGTGGCGCGCTCCTCGCCACCTGCAGCGGCGTCCGCACGCAGAGCATCGCGACGACCGAGACGGCGTACGAGACGGCGTCGGTGATAAACGGCAGCGCGCTATTGATGGCATAGAGCAGGCCGCCGAGTGGTGGCCCGGCCAGCGACGCGGCGCCATTCAGCGTGGACTCCACTGCGGTCGCCTGCGAAAACTGCGCAGTGGGGACGACACGCGGCAGGCAGGAGACGTACGCCAGCTCGACGACGACGCCAAGGCTCCCCTCGATCAGTGCGATGACGTACAACTGTCCCGGCACAAGCGTATGCAGCGCCAGCGCGACCGCCACGCTGCCCAGGCAGAGCGCGCGCCCGGTATCGCAGACCACCATCACCACGCGCCGGTTCCAGCGGTCCACCAGCGCCCCGGCGGGCAGCGCCAGCGCGACATAGGGGACGGCCCGCAGCGCGCCCATCAGTCCCGCCTGCGAGGGCGAGTTGGTAAGCAGCAGCATCAGCAGCGGAAAGGCGAGATGCGAGACCTGCGTGCCCGCCTCGGAGACCATCTGGCCGCCGATGATCAGCAGGAAATCTCGGTTACGCCAGAGCGGCGTGTGGCGCTGTTGCGGCTGTGGCTGCTGTTGCGGCGTGTCGTCAGTGGCGGCGAGGCTACGGCTGCTCAAGAATCGCTCCTGCTGCGGTGGATGTTCCGAGAGTATAGCATAGCGCCGTTAGACTGGAGGAACGGATTTCTCTTCAGGTTCGCCAGAATCAGAGGATTCGGCTGGCGCTGTCCCTGGCGCGCGGGAAGATCGCCCTTTGATGGCGTCTATCAGGGTGACGCGGAGTGAACGGTTTTCGCCGCTGAGCAGCGTCCACGCGCGGGTCAGCGCCACAGCGTAGGTGACGACCAGCACAATGATCAACGTATACACGGCATCGAGATTATGTGGCCGCAGAATGAGCTGAACACTATAGAAGATTTCCAGACCGTAGAGCAGCAGCGCGCTGATGGTATATAAGAGACTGCGGTTGAAGGTCCGCTGGCCGCGCCGCAGTTTATCCGCCGCATGGATGATAATGTTGATCAATGAAAGTCCAGCGACGCAGATGACTCCCCAGCCGATATTGATGTCGGGGATAAGGGCGATCATCGAGACCAGGAAGGCATTGACTAACGAGGTGAAGGCGCCGCTCGCCGCCAGTTCGCGCTCCTGGGCCGCCGCTTTGCCAAAGGTGCGCTCCGGCTCAATGGCGATGGCGACGAAGAGCAGGCCGATCAGCGCGCCATCGGCGGTGAGGCTGGCGGCGAAGAACGTCATGAAGTCCGCTGGAATCACCTGAGAAGTCCTTTCCACGAAAAGACCGCTTTGATTACTTTGGAAACCAGTGAAAGGATAGCACGTCATGCACGGCGATGTGTTACCAGCCATACCAGCCATCACCATTTCGCCCAATCCAGCGTTGAGCGACGAGCCTGTCCGCATCCGCCTGTCGGGCTTCACGCCGGGGCAGCGTGTGACGCTCCGCGCCGAGGTGGCCGACGACGCGGGCCAGCGCTGGCGCTCGTGGGCCGAGTTCGCGGCGAACGAGGCAGGCGCTGTGGATGTGGCGACAGCAGAGCCGCTCTCCGGCAGCTATTCCGGTGTTGACGCGATGGGCCTCTTCTGGAGCATGGAGCGCGTAGACGCTGCTGGCGCGCCCGCGACGTTCGCCCGAACGACGACGAATCCGCTGTCAATCGCGTTCACGGCCGAGGTGAATGGGCAAATAGTCGCGACAACTCACCATACGCGCCTGGGCATGGCGGCGGGCGTGCGGCGGGTGGAGGCGCGTGAGCGCGGGTTGGTCGGCACGCTCTTTCTCCCGCCGGATCATGACCATGGGCCGCATCCCGGCGTCATCGTGCTGGGTGGATCGAGTGGCGGGCGACGCGAGCCACTGGCGGCGCT
>JAICKD010000849.1 GCA_025928125.1 Ktedonobacterales bacterium | reverse complement strand
GGTGCAGAACGCGCTCGGCATCAGCGCGCGCCAGGCGATAGAGTGCTCATGCTCAAGCGCATGGTAGTGGACGATGGGCAGGCGCGAGGCGGCGACGGCATCCAGCAGGGGATCGGGGTGGCCCGGCCAGCGCGGCATGGCGCCATTGCTCCCGACGCTGATATCAGGAGCAGGTAGATCGCCTGGCATGTTCGATTCGGCCTGAAGTGCGGCAACGCCGCTTTCTGTCACGCCGCGCACGGCGGCTCGCGCTGCGGCCCGGAGGCGAAGCGACGGCTCCAGTTCGAGGCTGCCAACGCGCTCATGACCCGGCGACCAGGGCGCGGCCTCGGCGATCCAGAGTTGCACGACAGCGGGCGCCAGTGTCGAGGCAAGCTCGTCTACGACGGCGTGGATGGCCTCGTCGAGGGCGGCGTTGAAGAGGGCGGATCGCGCCGCGGGTAGCAGCGCCGCCAGCGGATCAGCCAGCAGATGGACGCCGCCATGTTCGGCGATCAGCCGGGCGCGCTCGGCTAGTCGCAACACCCCCGGCTCGCGTCCGCGAGTGCGCAAGCCGCCACGGCGCGCGCGCGTGGCCGGACGGCGGGTTGGCGCTCGGGCTGCGGAGGGCGCTTGGGCAATGCTCACTGGCGAGGGGGATGGCGCATCAGCCTGAGTGGCGGCGCCGGAAGCAGCCTTGCCGCGCGGAGACCGGCCTCGCGGCGCGTTCTCGTTCGCCTTGCGGGGGCGTCCCTTGCGGCCCGAGGCTGGGGGAGCGGATTGCGTATCTGGGGAGGCGTCCATTGGTGTCTTATCGTCGCCCATCGCCGCTCCCATCTCTCCATCTTCTGGGGAAGTTCGCTGAGATTCAGAAAATCGCCGGACTGACGCCACTTCTTGGCAGTATAATCAGCCATGCGCGCAAAGGTCAACGCCCCTACCCGCTTGTCGCCTGCGTTTGCCCTTTGTGCGCGCCGTGCATGCGCCTGTTCGGAGTAGCCGCGCCCCATCGCTCGGTGATATCCTAACACGGGACACTACAGGGCGGATATGGTGATCTGCGCAATCATTCTCTCAAGACGATTGGCAGATAAGCAACGGAACAGGTCAAGACAGGGGGCATGATCTATGGCAGATACAGTGGCTGATCGCGCGGCAGAGAGCGGGAAGGCGAAGAAGCATGCGCCGACGCTGCCGCCGTATACCGACCTCTATAATATCGACTCGCTGCTGACGGAGGAGGAGCGCATGGTGCGCGACACCGTCCGCGAGTTCGTTCGCGAGCGTGTGCTGCCGATCATCGGCGAACACTTCGAGGCGGGGACATTCCCGCGTGACCTGATTCCTGAGGTCGCGCAGTTGGGTCTGCTGGGCATGCACCTGGAGGGCTACGAATGCGCCGGGTTGAACGCCGTCAGCTATGGGCTGGCCTGCCAGGAGCTCGAGGCGGGCGATAGCGGCCTGCGCTCGTTCGTCTCGGTGCAGGGGTCGCTGGCGATGTTCCCGATTCATGCGTTCGGCTCGGAGGAGCAGCGCCAGAAGTACCTGCCCAAGATGGCGAAGGGCGAGCTAATTGGCTGCTTTGGTTTGACCGAGCCGGACTTCGGCAGCAATCCCTCAGGGATGCGCACCACCGCCCGCAAGGACGGCGACTCGTATATCCTCAACGGCGCCAAGATGTGGATCACCAACGGT
>JAICKD010000699.1 GCA_025928125.1 Ktedonobacterales bacterium | reverse complement strand
GTCAGCGCGGCGAGGAAGTAGGCGGCGGGCCGCTCCAGTTTGATCGTCAGCGTGTTGGCGCTGTCATCGGGGATGACTGAGTCGCCCACCAGCGTGGTGATACTCCCCTGAATCTGTCCATCAATGCACTTCTCGCCACTGAAGGCGCTGGCATCCTTAATGGTCAAGAGGTAGTAGCTCAGCTGCGACCCAAGGCACGGGTTGGCCGAGCGGTCCATCGACCAGGCGAAGTCCGACGCCGCAACAGGAGCGCCATCGGAGAAGCGCTGATTCGGTTGGATCTTGAAAGTGTAGACTAACCCGTCGGGGCTGATCGTCCACGAGCGCGCTGCCCACGGCACGATCTGCCCTTTGCGGTCATATGTCACCAGGCCATCGTAGAGCATAGCTATCGGCTGCATGCACGAGGTGTCGAAGCATTGGGCGGGGTCGAGGGTGGTGATATCATGGCCGCCACCGGTCGACCAGGCCATCTTCAACGTCTGGTCCTTCGCCATGTCAGATGGTTTCGCCTGCCAGGGCAGGTCACACCCACCCAGCAGCAAGGCCAGCGCGCCGAGCAGAACGGCGACCTGCGCAAACCGCCAAATATATGCCTGCTTTGCCATAGCCGCCTCCTCAATGTTTGGCGATATAGCCCGTAATCCACGCATCGTTGGGGAACAGCCCCCGCGCATCCTCGACAAAATCGCCCTTCACCCAACTCCGCAGCGCATAGCGGTTGACGTATTGGAACAGTGGGCAGACGGCCACGTTGTCGATGAGCATCTGCTCGGCCTGCTGATACAGCGGAATGCGCTGGCTCAGGTCGGGCAGCGCGTCGGCCTGGCGCATCAGCGCGTCGGCGGCGGGGACGCTTGCATTTTGGGTGTTGTATTCAGAGTTACTCAGGTAGAGCAGCGAAAGAAAGTCCTCCGGGTCGACATAGTCCACGGACCACTGCGAAATGGCAAGTGGGCGGAATTTGAACCATTCATCCGCAGCCCCTGCGGGAATGGAGATACCGCTCAGATCAACGAGTTTGATATGAAACCCAAGAACAGCAGTCCATGCGGTCTGAAGCAGTGGTATAACACGCTTCGCTATCGGAGCCACTAGAAAGAGGGTCCACATGTCTGGTGGCTGCCAACTGGGGTGTCTAGTGAGGTATTGTTGCCAGTAGCTTCGAGCTAGCGTCGCATTCCCCTCGATAGGCGCATTATCAGGACCGCGCAGATGAGCGTTGTAACTGGGCATGCCCTGGGGTACGAGATGCCAGGTGGGCATGTTTCCGCCCTGGAAGACCTGCTCGTTGAGTTGGTCGCGATCAATGGCCAGGCAGAACGCCTTGCGCGCGTTGAGATCATCGAACGGCGCAATCTTCCAGTTGAGCAGCAGATCCATCATAATCAACGTCGGTTGCTCGTGGTAATAGGACTGTTGCTGTACGACGCTGAGCGGCATATCAGGCAGGAAGGTGACGTCCGAGGAGAATGCGGTGGATGAATCGGAGATGAACTGGTCGAAAACCGCTGCGGATGCGCCGTCGGTGTGCGCGTCTTGTATGCTTATGACAATCTCGGTGAAATGCGGCGCCTTGCCTGCCTGCCGCCCCCACCAATACGGATTCTGTTTCAGGGTCAGTGTACTGCGGGTCCACGCAGCGACGTAATACATGCCGCTGCCGCCCTGGCCGGTCTTGCCGTCGCTCATATGGTCCGTCCAATAACTGTTGCTCGCTGGGCCAGTAATGCTGACGACGCTGCGCTCGACGACGAAGAATGGCGGAGTGGTGAGCATCGCCAGGAAGTAGCCCGCTGGATGGGCTAGCTGGATGGTGAGCGTATTGGCGCCGTCATTGGGGAAGATCGAGTTGCCCACCAGCGTCGTGATCGGCCCCTGTTCACAGGTCTGCGCACTGAATGCGGCGGCGTTCTTGATCGCGGCGAGTTCGTATGCCACGACGGACTGAGTACACGGGTTGGCGACGCGATCCATCGACCAGGCGTAGTCGGAGGGCTTGATGGGTGTCCCATCGGAGAAACGCTGATGGGGACGGAGCTGGAACGTGTAGGTCAAGCCGTCCGGGCTAATGGCCCATGAGGTCGCGCCCCACGGCTCGATGCGCCCGTTGCGGTCAACTGTTACCAGCCCATCAAAGAGCAGGTTGATCGCCTGGATGGTCGCGTTGCCATACGCTTGTGCAGGGTCGGGATAGATAGCGGCCCATGACCAGACCATCTTCAAGGTCTGATCCTTCGCTTTGTCAGATTGCTTCGCCTGCCAAGGCAAGTCGCAGCCGGTGAGCAGCAGCGCCAGCGCGCCGAGCAACAGTGCAAGTCGGGCGAGGCGAGAGCGAGATGCGCGTAGAGACATGCTCATCATCCTTCCGGCGGACAGAGAGACGATGCATTCGCGAGAGATATTGCGCGCAGACGTGATGTGTCATAGGACGGCGCGACGCCCGTAACCTTTACAACGTGACGCAGCTGGATTCTTGGCAGCTACTTGACG
>JAICKD010000864.1 GCA_025928125.1 Ktedonobacterales bacterium | reverse complement strand
GCGGGAAGCCGCGCTAGCAACTGCCCGTTGAATGGCGGTAGCGCCGGATCGAACTGGCCGCAGACGATCAGGTCCACCGGCTCCGAGAGCGCGTCGAGCGTTTCACCCTCCACCCAGTGGATGACCAGGTTGAGGAGATAACGCGCGCCATTGGCCGCCGCCACGGCAAGAATCTGCGGCGAGGCATCGAGCGCGTAGATGCGGATGAAGCGCGGCTCGAGCGCCGCCAGCGCCAGAGCGATAGCGCCGCAGCCGGTGCGCAGCTCCGCGGCGATCAACCGATCGGGCGTGCGGCTCCGCGCCCACTCCAGCGCGGCCTCCACGAGTCGCGCTGCGCCAGGAAATGGCAACGGGCTATCCCACCCAATCGTGATGTCCAGTCCCATGAACTCCAGGTGGCCGGTGACATAGGGCATCGGCACGCCACCAGCGCGGCGCGTCACCCAGGCGTGATACCGGCGCGCGTCCGCCTGGCGCATTGCTGACTGTGGCCGCGCGAGGATCTCGGAGACGGGCAGGCCGAGCAGATGGCCCAGCAGTTCGACAGCCTCCTGTTGTGGCGATGGCGAACCGGATTCGGCCAGCATGCGCTCGGCATGGGTGAGCTGTGCGCCCCACGTCAGTGGGATATCTGACTCGCCAGCCATGAGATTGCCCCCGAATCCCCCCAGACGCGCTCCGAATCAGCCCTCCGCCTCAGCATCTACAGTGTGCCTGAGGGCAACTCCAGAGACCAGCGAAAACCCGTAAAACCGCCCGTAAAAAACGGTCACTGTAACGTGAACAGGATCACTAAAATTGCTGGCCGACGGTGCTACAATGGTGGCAATTGTGGCAACTTTGGCAACCAGTCTGAGCACGCGGACCTGGAGGTGGTTCCATGTCAGCGGTGGATACCCCCGACTTTGCCAGCCTGCTCCGGCGTTATCGGCGTCGGAGCGGACTCACCCAGGAAGAGCTTGCCGAGCGCGCGGGCCTGAGTGTGGCGTCGGTGAGCCTGCTCGAACGCGGCATTACGCTTGCCCCGCAGCGTGCGACCGTCAGCCTGCTCTGCGATGCGCTCACACTCGCCCCTGACGAAGCGGCGGTGTTTGCCGGGAAGGCGCGGGTGGGATATTCGCATGACGACACTAGCAATGCCCAACAGCGCACTGAGGGCTTCCTCGCCGACGATCTTCCTGTGCCGTTGACCTCGCTGATCGGGCGCGAACGCGAACAGACGGCGCTGCTCGATTTGCTCGGGCGCGAGACGACACGGCTGCTGACGCTGACGGGTCCGGCGGGCGTGGGCAAGACGCGGCTGGCGCTGGAGCTTGCGGCACGGCTGCGGCGCGAATGGCAGGGTCAGGATGTCGTCTTTGTGGGACTCATTCCCATCCGCGAACCGGAGCGGGTCTTACCGGCGATTGCTCAGGCGCTGGATGTGCATGAGAGCGATAGTCTGCCTCTGCGCGAGACCCTGATCCAGACGCTCCACGACCGTGAGTTGGCGCTCGTGCTGGATAACTTCGAGCAGGTGTTGCCAGCCGCGCGCGCCGTGCTGGAGCTGCTCATCGCCTGCCCGCGGGTCAAGGCGCTGGTGACGAGTCGCTCGCCCTT
>JAICKD010000552.1 GCA_025928125.1 Ktedonobacterales bacterium | reverse complement strand
CCGGGACTGACCCACTCATGCATGCTCTGCTGGTCGTGAGAAGGCGCGACGGCTGAATTCATCGGGTCGGCGTTGATTTGTTCCATAACTTTATGATGCCCCGTACGTAGTAGATATGCAAGGTGTTATGCGCGTGGCGCGAGCGTGGTGTGCCTACACTATACAGGGATTATACCCGTGGCGGCGCGACGCTTGAAAGATTGCATACCATTGTGGTATTATGTATAGCTGGTATCGGAAATGCGGTGGGGCGAATAGGTTATTGACAACGCCCAAAAAGGGGCGTATGAATAGCGAAGTTGCTACGCACAAGTATGGTTTTCGGGTGGGTCGGCTCTGTCCGGCTCGTCCAAGAGGGTATCAGGATCACGCAGGCGTCTGAAAGGCGCGAGAAATCTGTCGAGTTCGTGCAAATCGTCCATGTTGTCCATGTGGCGGTGACCGAGACTGATGGCTGATGGCGTGCGTCCTGGTACCCTTTGTGCGTCTATTGCGCATAGCGCGTGTTTCGCATGATGATTGCGATGATTGCGTTGATGATTGCGCCCACCATTGGGCGCAATGATGCGGTTGCAGAATGCCACTGTGTATGGTATTCCCAAGGAGGATATGGCTGTGGGGCTTTTAGAGCGGCTGGTTCCCCAGAGGAAAGCTGCCAAGGTTATCGAGGGGCTGCACCTTATGGAGAATCATCCAGGCGCGAATGAGAGCACGCCAAGGCCAGATATGATGCCCCTGCCCAATGAGCGGGATCCGCAATGTCCGAAAAATGTGTTGGTGGTTGTGACTGGCTCTGAGCAGGACCGCGAGTTAATCACGCTGGCCTGCACCATCGCGAAAATGAAGAAAAGCCAGGTCTACACAGTCTTTGGCATCGAGGTGCCGCGCACCCTGCCGGTAGACGCCGAGATGCCCAAAGAGAGCGATCAGGGTAACGCCGCGCTGGATGCCGCCGTGGCAGTGGCGGGCCAGCTGAACTTCCCCATCGAGCCGGAGATCATCCAGTCGCGGGCGCTGGGCCAGAGTTTTGTGGATGAGAGCGATGTCCACGAATGCTCGCTCATCATCCTTGGCCTGCCCTATCGCTTCGGGCGCACCGGGCAGTTGTGCCTGGATGAGACCGCCCAGTTCGTGCTGAAGAACGCGCCGCACCGTGTCTGGATGGTCCGTGGCGAGCCATCGGAGCGCCCGGAGCGTTCGGAGCGCGTTCAGTAGCCGGTAGCCGCTGGCTTATCTATTCGTTGAGGCCGTGCAGCTCATGCTTGGGATCACGCAGCATGAGCGAACGCACGGCCTCTTTGACGTCTCTCTGCTCGAAGAGCACGCGCGCGATCTGCTCGGTAATTGGCAGCTCGACATGGAGCGCACTGGCGAGATCCAGCGCGGCGCGAGTCGTCGTGACGCCCTCCGCCACGGTCTTGCGCTCGGCCAGCACCTCGTCCAGCGGCCGCCCTTTGGCCAGTTCCAGGCCGAGCGTGCGATTGCGGCTCAGTGGGCTGGAACAGGTGGCGATCAGGTCGCCCAGCCCCGCCAGCCCCGCCAGCGTCAGTGGGTTCGCGCCCGCCGCCAGCGCCAGCCGGGAGATTTCGGCCAGCGCCCGCGTCATGAAGGCCGCTTTGGCGTTCTCGCCATACTCCAGGCCGTCGCTGATGCCGACGCCGAGCGCGATGATATTCTTGAGCGCGCCCCCCAGCTCGACGCCAGGCAGGTCGTCGCTGGTGTAGACGCGAAACATCCCCGCTGTGAGCAGCTTGCGCGCCCGCTCCGCCGCCTTCGGGGATCCGGAGGCCACGACCGCCGCAGCTGGCAGTCCGCGCGCGACCTCCAGCGCCAGGTTTGGCCCGCTTAGCGCGGCGATGGCGACCGCATCGGGCAACTCTTCCTTCAGCACCTGCGACATACGCAGCCGCGTGCCAAGCTCCAGCCCTTTGCTGGCACAGGCGACGATAGCGCCCGGGGCAAGATGGGGGGCCGCCATCTTTGCCTGCTCGCGCATGCGCTGCGAGGGGGTGACGATCAGCACAAGCTCCTGCTCGCGAACAGCCTCAGCCAGGTCGGCGGTGACGCGCAGATTCGGCGGAAAGCGCATCTCAGGTAGATACTCCTGGTTCACGCGCTCGCGCTCCATGACCTCGGCGCGCTCGGGATGATGCTCCCAGAGTAGCACGGTCTCCGCGACGGAGAGGTCGCCTTCCGCCCATTGTAGCCGCTCGTCGGCAAGCAGGCGCGCCAGTGTTGTTCCCCATGCGCCCGTGCCGAGAATTGTCACCCCTGCCATGCGTCCGCTCCTTTGCTTTGCGCAATTCAGCGGATATGCCGCCCGGTCTACAGCGACCGTCTGGCGCGCCCCGTGACGCCCCGCTATCTCAGATTACGCACACTCGGGGCGTTTTGTCCCATCGCGTCGCGCTTATCTCGCCCATCGCGCCAGGTTGCCCTTCGAGCGAGACGGTGGCGCGGCGCCGGGTAGCGTGCTATGCTGTGGCTGCATCTATCCCTGGACTACGAAGGATTGCGCGTGTTCGAGCAGACAACAGATCATACCGAGTATTTTGAGTTCGAGGCGTTGCGCGGCTATCCACAGGTCGCGCATGGGGTCTTTACGCGGCGACGTGGCTTTAGCAGCAGCCCCTATGCGGGCCTGAATGGCGCCGTCGCCACAGGCGACAACGCGCGGGCGGTCCTGCGCAACCGCCATGCCGTCGCGGAGGCCGTTGGGCTACCGCTTATCTGGGCGAGGCCAGTCCATGGGACCGATGTGGTCTTCGTTGATCGCGCGTTCGCCGAAGGCGCGCCGGGCGATGCTGCGAGCACGAAACGGCTGCATGAGCGGTTGCGCGTGATCGCCGCCGACGCGATGATGACTGATGTGCCGGGTCTGGCGCTCTGCTGGGCGTTTGGCGACTGCGCTCCCGTGCTGCTCTATGATCCACGTCACCAGGCGGTCGGGCTCGTTCATTCTGGCTGGCGCGGCACGGCGGGCGGCATAACCCTTCGCGCGATTGCCGCGATGCGCGCGCGCTATGACACGCAACCAGAGGACTTGATCGTCGGTGTGGGGCCGGCGATTGGCGCATGCTGCTATCAGGTTGATGATAACGTCATCGCGGCGTTTCAGGCCGATCCGCTGGTCTGGGAAACGGCTATTCTGGAAGAGCGCGTGCTCGCAGGCGAGATGCAGCCGCGCCGCTT
>JAICKD010000289.1 GCA_025928125.1 Ktedonobacterales bacterium | reverse complement strand
GGCTACGCTCACATCCATTTTTTCAGCAAGAACCCGACGATTCCAGTTCAATTCCTTGAGGCGCTCGGCCAGGCGCCTGGCGAACTCACACGTGCTGCCGTTGCGCGGCGCATCCATACATCCCTCCTCTGAAACCATGACGACACTGTCGCACCTCTACACGCGCCTTCTTGTTCATTGAATTACATTTGCAAGCGTCATCATACGCGAAAACCAGCCAAAAGGAAAACACTTCCGCAAGTAGTGCGCCCGTGTCCGGCTATACACAATGGTCAATGAGGGAGTGGAGTGAATTGTATTGGTAGTGGAATGCTGGGATTGCGGGAGATCGCGCCACAATAGTTCAGCCCGGCGAGCAACGTATAGATGCAAAAATGAGCGCTGCGCGAGCGTCTGGCCATAGGGGACGCGCGAGTCATATACTGGACGAGGCATGTTCGGCACGGTGCAACGGACGCACGGCTCGCTCGTATCTATGCGCGTGGAGCCTGAAACAGCGGAAGTTCGAGAACACGATATGCGACAAGTAGCACAATCCAGCGTTTCCCAACTAGGGGCGCTGCGTCGCTTCGGCGAGGGCATTGGCATCTTCTGGCGCGTTGTCTGCTACGTGGGCATGGCGCTAGCGATTCTGAGCATTCTGGTCACAAATCCTGGCTTCTATGCGTCACCCCGTGGGTGGGTAGCGCTGTTCCTGGCGGCGTGCTATCTCGTTGTCTTTACCCGTGGCTCGTGCTGGGTCGCGGGCGAAAACGTCGGCTCATACTGGAAGTTGCGCTTCGACCAAGGTCGCGTGCTTCATCCCTGGCGGGCGGTGGCGCTCTGGGCGGCGCTGTTGGCGCTCTCGGTGACGCTGATTGCGCTCAACGATAATTTCGTCTGGCTGATCTGGATTCCCTTTGGCATGAGCTTCTCCCTGCTGCCTATGCCTCGCTGCCTGGCGCTGGTCGTCCCGACGTTACTGCTGGCAATGGCCTACTATCACGCCCTCCCAACGAGCCTCTCGCCGTCCGCGCTTCTTCAGTTCGCCGGACTCGTTCTCGGACTCGCCTGCTACTCGGCGGTGATTTATATGCCCATGGCGCTGCTGCGTGGACGTTTTCAGCGCGAGCGGATGTTCCTCGAACTGCAACAGTCCCATCACGCGCTGGAAGAGGCCCATAGGCAACTGGAACAGGCGGCGGAACAGGAGCGCGAGTTGGCTGTTCTGCGCGAGCGCAGCAGACTCGCCCGTGATATGCACGACACGCTCGGTCACTCGCTGGCGCTGATGACCGTCAAGCTGGAGGCGGCTCAACGCCTGCGCGCCGTGGACCCGGCCCGCGCCGATCACGAGGTGGCGGCGACACAGGCCATCGCGCGCGACGCCCTGGCGGAGTTACGCACCGCAATCACCGACCTGCGCGCGCGTGGCAACGCCCACGAGAGCCTGGGCTGCACGATCGTCGGCGCCGCGCAAGAGATCGCCGCCCGCACGGGTTGGCAGCTCACCTGCGAGATCGCGCCCGATGTCGAACCGATAGGCGAACGGGTGTATGAGGCGCTGCTCCGCACCGGCGTCGAGGCGCTGGCCAATATCGAGCGTCACGCCGAGGCGCGCGCCGTGCATCTCACGCTGACGCGACAAGGCGACGCAATCCTGCTGCGCATCGAGGATGACGGTAAAGGTATCTTCTCGACGAATCCGCCGCAGCGCGTCGAGGTCAGCGTGCCGAGTGGCGATGAACTGGCCCACGCCAGCGCTGGCGAAGAGGTGCGACGCGACGCGATCATCAGCCCACCGGGCCACTTTGGCATCACCGGCATGCGCGAGCGGACGGCTGGCGCGGGCGGCGCGTTCACCATCAGCGCGGGCGCAAACGGCCACGGCACGCGCGTCGAGGTGCGGCTGCCCGCCTCAGGCGAGTAGGCGCCGGGTAGATCGAGCAGGAATAGGGGGCCAGGCCAATGACGCCAGGAAGCGATCACGATGGGCAGCGGCCCATTCGCCTGCTGATCTGCGAAGACCAGACCCTGATGCGCGAGGGGCTGCATACCGTGCTGACGCTGGAGCCGGGGTTCGAGGTGGTCGGCGAGGCGCTCGACGGCGCGCAGGCGGTCCAGCTGGCGGAGCGTCTGCGGCCAGATATCGTGCTGATGGACGTGCAGATGCCGGGACAAAACGGCGTCCAGGCGACGGCGGCGATCACCGCGCGCAACCTGCCGTGCCGCGTCATCATTCTGACCACCTTCGACTATGAGGACTATGTCTTCGAGGCCATCAAGGCGGGCGCGGTGGGCTATCTGCTCAAGGACACACCCGCCGCCCAACTGGCTGAGACGATTTGCCAGGTCTACGCGGGCGAATCATTCATCGCGCCCAGAGTGGCCACGAAATTGCTGATGGAGTTTGGGCGACGCGGTACACTGCGCCCGCAGGATGCGTCCCCGGAAGCTCCTGGCGAGCGCGGAGGGAACGGGAACGGGAATGGTAACGGCGATGGCGAGCTAAGCCAGCGCGAGGTCGAGGTGTTGCGGCTGCTGGCGCAGGGCGAGAGCAATCGCGAGATTGGCGACCGGCTGGCGCTGGCGGAAGGGACCGTGAAGAACTACGTCTCAAACATCCTGATGAAGCTGCACGCGGCCAATCGCACCCAGGCGGCCAATCTGGCGCGCGAGCGCGGGCTGATCTGAAGTGATCTGGCTCCCCTCTCCTACGAGGAGAGGGGCTGGGGGTGAGGTCCACCGCCAGGGGAGAACCTCTCCCGGTCTATCGGCCACCCTCCCCTGTGAGGGGAGGGCATAGGTGACCATCCTGCCAGATGGCAACATGTGTACTCCCCCTAGAGGGGTCGGGGGTAAGGTCTGCCGTATACACAGCAACGTCCTGGGCGACTTTGGCGTGACGATCAGCCACGACAAGCGAGCGCGCGTTGTAGCCAACGAGTAATTGATTGGAGTCTATACAGCCATAAGTACCAGTAAATAATGGGCCTTGTGTTCGACCGCCGATTTTCGCCGAATTCAAGGCATCCGGCGCGGCACAGCGAGTGAACGGTAAGTAGCCCCTAAGTTGGGACAATGTGGGGTCCCAGTTGTTGCTTGGGAGAATACCGCTATGGTATACTCCTTCTGGTATGCGGAGTGATAGCCATGTCAATGAGGAATGGCGACAATAAGCCCCCATCGGCAAACGATTGGGCGGGTCTTGTTCTAGTCGGTCAGCTTGGTTTGACGGTCGCGATCCCCATCCTGCTCGGCATAGGGGCCGGGCTCTTCGTTGACAGCAAGCTCCGCAGTTCGCCAATAGCGACACTTATCGGGCTGCTGCTTGGCCTGGCCGCTGGCGTCTACGGCGCGTATCGGCTCGTCTCGTCGTCATTCTAACGACGAGACGAGAAGCGCAGGAAGGCTGAAGCTATGCGGGCTACGCGGCAGTGAAGACACAGAGGGAGTCTACCTCGTGCTCTGGAATCTGCCACACATCGCGGTGCCTGTCGAGCCACTGTTCTATATTGGCCCGCTGGGGTTTACCAGCACCCTGCTGTTAGCGATTGTCAACGCGCTCGTCATCTTCATCGTCTTCTTCCTCTTCGCCAACCGCAAGAAGCTCCTGCCTGGGCGCGTTCAAGGCGCCCTTGAGTGGCTAGTGCAGAGCATGCTGGGCCTGTGCCAAGAGGTGGCGGGCAAAACAAAGGGGCGAAAGTTCTTCCCCTGGGTCTTTGGCATCTTCATCGTCGTGTTGCTGGCCAACATCTGGGAGGTTATTCCCGGCGTCGAGACCATCGGCACGATCAACACCGAGCTTCCCGGCTGCGAACACGCCGCATCCGCTGGCCTTTTCCTCGCCGACAAGAGCATCTCCAACTGCATCACGCCCCTGTTCCGGCCACCTTCGACCGACCTCAACTTTACGCTGGCAATCGCCGTCATCTCGGTGGTTGTGACCCAGATTTATGGCTGGCGCATACTCGGGGCGAAGGCGCAGATCGGTCGCTATCTCTCCCTGCGCGAAGGTCCTATCGGCCTGTTCGTCGGCCTGCTCGAAGCGGTTCTTGAAGTGGCCCGCATCATCTCATTTGGCTTCCGTCTCTTTGGCAACCTCTTCGCGGGAGGCGTGCTGCTGCTCGTGATCGGTTTCCTGCTGCCATTCGTTGGCGCGATACCGTTCTACTTCCTCGAAATCTTCGTCGCCTTCATTCAAGCCTTCGTCTTCGCAATGCTCACCTTGATCTTCCTGACACTTGGTACGACAGGTCATGGCCACGAGGATCCTGAGGAAGAGCACGCGGCGGAATTGCAGCACGAAAAGCAGTTGCGCGTTGAGCAGGCGCTCGAAAGGTAGTTGCCCTGAAACCCTAGTGTAACCCTAGTGTGTCCTTACTTCGCATCTGAGAGCAGCCTGAGGCGTGCTCAGGCATGCTAAAGGAGGCGAGTGCAGGATAGATGGTTCTGAGTTGACGTGCCACGCGCCACCGCATTCGGCGCACGCGGACACTCACCGTTGTTGTTCCCGGCGGGCTATTCCGGCCGGCATACCAGGCGAACGGCCTGGAGAAAGACACTGCGACCGTCTCGGCAGTTGTGCCGCACGGTGAAACAGATCTTTTGAGAAGGAGACCCTACTGTGCAGACCTTTGAGTTGGCGGCTGCCCTGGCTATCGGTATCGGCGCTATCGGCCCTGGCATCGGCATCGGCATCGCCGCTGGCCCGGCGCTCGCGGCGATGGGCCGCAACCCTGACGCCGCTGGCGTTATCCGCACGAACCTGATCGTCGCGATGGCGTTCGCCGAGGCTATCTCGATTTACGCGCTCGTCGTCGCGCTGATCATCCTGTTCGTCGTCGGCAACGCGCCAACGCCCTAGTAGCTCCTTCCTGACGAAATCCGCCGGGTGTGCTACAACACCCGGAGAAGGAGGAGTATATGGGTCTAGGTATTAGCATCTGGAATTTTGCCGCCCAGGTCTTTGTCTTCCTGGTTGTCATTCTCGTCCTCTGGAAGTGGGCGATTCCCACCGTCAACAAATTCCTGGACGAGCGCTCCGGCCAGATTCAGCAAGGGCTGGAGAACGCCGAGACGGCGAAACGGCAGCTTGCCGAAGCCGAGAAGCGCGTGTCAGACATGCTGGAGCAGGCTCGGCAGGACGGCCAGCAGGCGCTCTCACGCGCCACGCAGGCGGCGGAGCATCTGCGCACCGAGATCGAGCAGGAGGCGCGGCAGCGCGCCGACGAGATCATGACGCAGGCGCAGAAGAACATCGAACAGCAGATCGCGCAGGCGAAGTCCGAGCTGAGCCGTCAGGTCTCTGATCTGGCTATTATGGCGGCGGAGCGGGTC
>JAICKD010000283.1 GCA_025928125.1 Ktedonobacterales bacterium | reverse complement strand
CATGGGAAGCGGGAGAGCCGTCGGGCGCGAGCGTACCACAGCCATATGCGGACTGCCCAGTCGTCATCTTTTAATTGTCTTTGCGATAGCTCTCGAGCGTGACGCGCAGGCCGTCCTCCAGGGTGTGCCGCGGCGCCCACCCCGTATGGTCACGTAGGAGCGTCGTATCGGCGTAGGCGAGTGGAACGTCTATCGGGCGGAAGCGCTCTCGATCAACACGCGCCTCGATAGGCACGCGTGCGAGAGATAGCAGCGTAGTGAGGACATACTCGATGGAATGTGGTGTTCCTGACCCCACGTTGTAGGCTGCGCCAGGGCGTCCGGAGTCGGCAAGCGCAATGTATGCGCGCACAACATCGTCCACAAACAGAAAATCGCGGCTAGCCTTCAGATTGCCAACATACAACACTCGCTCCGCCGCTCCTGCCTCAATCCGCGCGATCTGCTCAGCGAAGCCTGCGATCACAAAGGCAGGCGATTGCCCTGGACCGAAGTGATTGAAGGCGCGAACTCGAATCACAGGAAGCTCATAGGCGGCGAAGTATTGGTAGCCGAAGAGATCCTGGGCGGCCTTTGCGACCGCGTACGGATTCACTGGCCGCATCGGGTAGCTCTCTGCAATGGGATTCTCGTCGGGGCGGACCACACCGTATTGCTCGCCGGAACCGATCAGCAGCACGCGCGTGTCATGCATATCCGCGGCATGAAGCCCCTCGAGGAGATGGACAGCTCCCCCGGCGTTGACAAGCAGCGTCGTCGCGGGATCAGACCACGAGGCGGCCACAGACGCCTGCGCGGCGAGGTGAAACACGATATCGGGGCGAACTGTATCCAGCGCATGACTCACCGCGTTGGCATCACTGATATTCACCTGAAGATGATGTATGGCAGATACGCCGGAGTCGCCCGCGCTCGCAGGGTCTTCTGGCGCGCGTTCGGAGAGGCCGAAGAGTTCGGCTTGCGGATAATGCTCCGCACAGGCGCGCACAAGATAACGCCCCACAAACCCCGTGTAACCGGTGATCAGAATGCGCGCCGGGGTGTTTGTCTGTGTGGCTGTCATACGGACATCGCTCGCGTCTTCTGCTCGGTAGCTGTTCGCGCGTTCTCGTAGGCCATCATCTCACCTGTTAGGAGAGGCACTCCAGTTCGCTTCGCACCATCATCTCGACCAGTTCCTCAAACGATACCTTTGGCTTCCATCCAAGCGCGCGCTGTGCCTTCGATGCGTCGCCTATCAGGCGGTCTACCTCGGCGGGCCGGAAAAGCGCCTGGTCGATCTTGACGTAGCGTTCCCAATCGTCGATCCCAACGCAGGCGAACGCTGTGGTGACGAAATCACGTACGCTGTGTGTATGTCCAGTGGCAATGACATAATCGTCGGGTTGGTCTTGCTGGAGCATCAGCCACATCGCCTCAACATAGTCGCCCGCGAATCCCCAATCGCGCTGGGCGTCCAGGTTGCCCAGCGTGAGATGCTCTTGCATCCCCAGCTTGATCCGCGCAACCCCATGGGCAATCTTGCGCGTGACAAACTCCAGGCCGCGCCGAGGGGAGTTATGAATCCAGCCCTGACCAATACCAGCATGGAATGTTCCAGTTGTCGTGGCAAGATCAAAGAGCCAGCCATGATAATCGACAGGATGCGCCTTCACGACCTCTTCAAGAGGACGGCGCAGGTGGCGCCCTTTGTTCCCAGGTACGTTTGGAGAGTTCAGATTGATCTGATAATAGGTCGTGTCGTTACGATCCTCAGTGCAAATGATTGCCCGCTGACCTAACGTGGTGATGGCCAGCCAGTACAGACCAGCCGCCAGAGCAGCCGACTTCGTCTTGAAACTCTGGAACTCGTAGGTGCAAGGCGTACTTTTCAGGCCATCACCTTCATTGTACCCACGCAGAAATGCCAGTTGACTATCACGTTCAGCGTTAAGGATGCGTCGTGGCACGCGCTTGCCGCCAGATCGTGTGTACAATGAATCCTGGATATACCGCACATAGCCCGGAGCGCCGAGTAACCGAAGCTGAGTAACTTCTTCACCGTTCTCGAAACCACTTTTTGCGACATTCCGTGAAAAGCTTCCGCCAGTCACGCGACGCCAACAAGCGGCGACCCGGTCGAGGAGTTCTAAGTCCTGATTTGTCACATGGATATGACCGGACTCACGGCCAACCCAGCCCTCAGCTGCGACAATACCGAGGAGCCACGCCTCATCCTCCGTTAGGGTAATCTCGTTCGCCGCTTCAGGCAAAGGCATCAGTGTAAGGTTATCTCCAACAGCAATCTCGCCCGCTGGTTTTTCAGCGATGTCACCGTTCATTGAGGCGAAGACCACATGATCCGAGGTCGCATGGAACAGGCTCCCACGCGTGGCAATGCGGTGGACAACCTTGTTGGGCTTCTTCTCATAGCCGTTCCACGTTGCCGTCATGCACGTCACTCTAGTCCACCCGCTCGCATCCCACACTTCCAGATCGTCGTCGGGCGGCGGTTCCGTCGTGAATCGTGGGGCTGTATGTGGGTCGGTGCGGTGAGGAACGACATCTTCGATAGGCACGATGTCGATCAAGCCGTTGCGTCGGATGATGACGGGCGTTTCCGCCGTAACACACTCATGGTTAAACAAGATACCGCTGCTGGCAAAGAGGTTGTAGCTCTCGCGGAAGTTAATCGTAATCCAGTGGCCGTAGAGCTTGGCGACGCCATAGGGGCTGCGTGGATAGAAGGGGGTCCGCTCGCTCTGAGGCACCTCCTGAACCTTGCCAAACATTTCGCTGCTTGACGCCTGATAGAAGCGGATGGGCCAGTCAGCCGTCCGTACCGCTTCGAGCATCCGCGCCACGCTTATCGCGGTGTACTCGCCGGTTGCTACGGGTTGCTGGAATGACGTGCCAACAAACGACATCGCCGCGAGGTTATAGACTTCGTCGGCGCGAGAACGCTTGAGCGCGGAGATGAGTGAGAGTTGGTCAACCAGATCGGCGTCAATGATTTCAATCTTATCCAGCAAGTGTTTGATGCGCACATCATTGAATGTGCTGGCGCGGCGGGTCATGCCATATACATGATAGCCCTTCTCCAGGAGTAGCTCGGCCAGGTAGCTTCCATCCTGACCCGTAATGCCAGTGATCAGCGCGTTCGGCATGGTTCGATTCCCTCAGTCATTGCATATAAAGTTGACGATCCACGGGCGCGCATCGGCTTGACAGACAAGCAACGTTTCGCCGTTTGTTGTATCTCCGTACGTTCCCCACCCTGGACGAACCAATTGTATTCTGAAGCGGGCCATCGCGTCTACCAACCGGAACCAACAGGTCCGACACCCCAACGCCAGGCTTGCGCAAACTCACAGTCGCGATACTCGTGCTGCCATATCATCGTACAATTGGTGGTGAGTATGCGAATGTTCCAGTGCGCTGTGCGATAGACGGGCGACACGTAACCTGGCTACCCACTTTCACGGAGTTGTTCGTCATAGTACACGAGGACACGTCACGCTTGATCGGGGCCGTGCGGCGCTGTGGCCCCCATCGTGCCATAGAACGTACATCAGGGTTGCGAGGAGGCGTGAGCAGGCGTAAAGGCAGAATACAGGATAGGAGATGTACGGGAGTCAACAAACACCCGAGGCATGTGAAATCGTCACATTAGCCAGATATGCCCGCACATTCTCAGCAGTAAAGGGCCTGTTGTACGATATGTCGGGCATAGATCGGTGGTTGTTAGAGGACGCTTGCTACAGAGGATGCTGCTGCGCGGCGAACGTTGCATTTGCCGCCCCTCTACTCAAATCAGGTGAGCTAAGCTGGAAGGGAAAGGCGCCCGCGAATGGCTGAGAAGCGCGCACCGCAGAGAACACGGCAACTGACACCGAGTCGGCCCAACGAGAATCGTCTGGCCGATGATCGGGCTGGCCGCGGTTCGCGCTCCTCCTGGGACGCCAGAGATAGAAATGGCCGCCGCCGCGCCACATTTGGCGAGCGCATGCGCGAATTCACCGGGCGGATGCCGCTGGTGGGGCGCGCCACGGGATATGGGCGCCAGCAACGTCGCGCCGACCGTGAGCGCATCGACCGCGAGTGGGAAAACGCCTCGATGGCGGGCAGTTGGGACAATGCTGAGCCATTCAACGATGGTCCTCCACAGGATAGGTATGGCGGCCCTCCTGGCGGCATGGGAGCCGACGATGCCGATGGCTATGGTCGGCCAGCATCCTCACGGAAGGGTGGTCGCGGCAAGGCAGGACGGCGGCGACTGCGTGACCGTAACTTCTCGGTCAAAGTGATCCTGGTGCTGGCATTGATGAGCGTCATCGTCGGCTTCTGCTGCACGCAGAGTACCTTGCAGGTGGTGAATGTGGCGTACGCCGCCTATGACGCGAAGGCGCAGGTCAATGCCTTGCAGGCGCTGGCCAAAGGCGGCAATGTTACCGATACCGATCACCTGACTGAGATGCAGACGCGGCTGGTGACGCTCAACGAAGATCTCTATCGCTTGCAGAGCGCAATGCCGTCCCAAGTGGCTTCAACATCGTCGGGAGCCAGCATCAACCATACGCTGACGATGGCGCTCGATCTCGTCCAGGCGGGGCGCTATGGCGTAGATGCGGCGCTCATTCTCGTACCCCATCTCAAGGGCGTGCTCTCATCTGTGGGCGGCGCCAGCGCGACACCCGCCGCCACCGCCAGCGCCAGCGGCACGGCGACCGCCAAACCGTCCCCGACGGCCACGGCAACCGTCGGGCCAACGCCAACGGCGACCCCCATCCCAGGCAACACGGCTTCGGGTGGCCTGACGATGGACGATGTGACGCGCGTCCAGCAGGATATTACCTATGCTGGCGTGCTCGCCCAGCGCGCGCTGACTGAGCGCCAGTATGTGAATGACAGCCAGTTGCGCTCGATTGGCCTGGGCAGCGTCGTCTCGATTCTGCAGAAGCTGGATAGCGTCGCGCCGAAGCTGCCGACGTATCTGGGCTATGCCAACAGCATCATGTCGGCGCTGCCAGACCTGCTGGGGATCACCAAACCGGCGCATTACCTCTTCTTCGACATGGATAGCGACGAAATGCGCCCGACGGGTGGATTCCTGGGCAACTACGCCCTCATCACGGTGCAAAACGGGAAGCTCATCGGCGGCATTCACCTGCTAGACACCCTTCGGTTGGATTGTCCCAAGGGAATAAAGCTCTGCCCTCCGCAGCAGATTCCCCAGCAATATGCATGGATGAACGCATTTCCAGATTCGTTCCTCATGCGCGACGCGAACATCTCACCTGACCTTCCCACCTCGGCCAAGCTGATCATGCAAAAGTATCAGCAAGAGAGCGGCCAGGCGGTCGATGGCGTCTTCATGATTACGCCAGAGATCATCCGGGACATTCTGAAGCTGACCGGGCCGCT
>JAICKD010000272.1 GCA_025928125.1 Ktedonobacterales bacterium | reverse complement strand
GACGGCGGGGATGCCGAAGATCTGCGCGGTCAGCGCTACCGCCTGCGCGTGGTTGCCAGACGAGAACGCGATGATGCCGCGCGCCCGCTGCTCGGCTGGCAGTGTGGCGATCTTATTGTAGGCGCCGCGAAACTTGAAGGCGCCCGCCCGCTGGAACTGCTCGCACTTCAGCCAGACGCCCATCCCCGCCGCGGCGTCGAGGCTGCGGCTGTGGGCCACGGGCGTACGGTGCGCCTGGCCCTGGAGGCGTTCGGCGGCGGCGAGGATATCGTCGAAGGTTGGCGTTGAGGCGATCTGGGAGGCTTCTGGCGTCTCGCTGGTCATGGACGTTCCTTTCATTGGGCGAACCTCAGCGCTTTCAGCATAGTGTCTGGCGGGATGGATTGGCAAGTGCCAGGCATCGGAATATGGCCGAAGCCCAATGTGTCGAATGCGTGCAACGAGATGCATTGTGGTTGTCCCAAATCGGTCCCCTCAACCCTCTTTCTGTATGACGACCACAGCGCGTGGTCATAGCAGCAACGAAAAGAGGGTGTGAATGAATATTGTCGTATTTGGCGCGAACGGGCAGACGGGGCGGCTGCTGGTGAAACAGGCGCTCGCCGCGGGGCATACCGTGACGGCGGTCACCCGCCATCCAGGGGCGTTCCCGCTCCATCACGAACGCCTGCACGTGATAGCGGGCGATATCTTCGAGCCTGGGTCGGTCGATGCGGCGGTGGCCGGACAGGATGCTGTGCTCTCGACCCTCGGCGTCCCGTTTAGTCGCAAGCCAATCGCCGTCTACTCTGGAGGTATGGCGCATATTGTGGAGGCCATGAAGCGCTACGGCGTGCGCCGCCTCGTCTGCGTCAGCTCGAGCGCGACCGGGAGCAACCATGAGACCGACGGAGGCTTTCTCTTCGACAAGGTCTTGCAGCCGATCATCATCTCCACCATCGGGCAGACGACCTACGCCGATATGCGGCGGATGGAGGCGCTAGTGATGAGCAGCGGCCTCGACTGGACGATTGTCCGGCCCTCCGGCCTCTTCGAGACGCCAACCGTGACGCGCTACCAGGTGGCCGAGGAGCACCTTCGCGGGCGATTCACCTCGCGGACCGATCTGGCGGACTGCATGCTCCAGGTTCTTACCAGCGACCAGTATCTGCGCAAGGTGATTGCGGTGGCGACCTTCGCGGCGCAGCCGAGCATGTTGAGCTTCTTCACGGGCGAGGCGTTCAAGTCTCAACCCCGATAGCGACATGTAGCGATACAATGAAAGAGACGAGAGTGAAGAACATGGCAACGACATCAAAGATCCCATGGTTTGTGCCGCTGGGAAACAAAGTCACCATGGCGCTGGCGCGCGCGGGTGTCAGACTCTCCGGCCCGGGCGTCTTCTTTGGGAACTATCCCATGTACCTGCTGACGGTGCGTGGGCGCAAGAGCGGGCAGCCGCGCACGGTGCTGATAGCAGCCATCCAGCGCGACGGGAAGCGCTACGTGTCTTCTCCCTATGGCATAGTGGACTGGGTACGCAATCTGCGGGTAGCGGGCAAGGCGGTGCTCACCCGTGGGCGGCGCTCCCAAACGGTCCGCGCGAGCGAGCTAGCTCCCAGCGACGCGGCGCTCATCTTGCGCGAAGAGGCGGCTGCTGGCAATCCCTTCATCCGCTTCTTCGGCGTCAACGCGCGCTCCTCGCTGGAGGAGTTCGAGCGCGCTTCGGCCAGTCACCCGCTGTTTTTGCTGGAAGCGGAATAGCGCAGGCAGGACGACCTATGGAATCCTTTGAAACCTACCGACCTTACCTCTTCGCCATCGCCTACCGCATGCTCGGCAGCGCGATGGACGCCGAGGATATCGTGCAGGAGACCTACCTGCGCTACCAGACTCACCAGCCGGAGCAGGTCGATTCGCTCAAGGCCTATCTCACCACGATCCTCACGCGCCTATGCATGGATCAGCTCCAGCTTGCGCGGCGGAAGCGGGAGCAGTATGTCGGTCCCTGGCTGCCGGAGCCGATTCAGACGGACGAGGCCGCCGAAACCAGCGATCCTGAGAAGCGCGTCGATATGGAGGAGTCCATCTCGCTCGCCTTTCTGATGCTGCTGGAAGAGCTTCAGCCGTTCGAGCGGGCAGTCTTTCTGCTGCGCGAGGTCTTTGGCTACGAGTTTGCCGAAATCGCGGCTATCCTCGCAAAGAGCGAGGCGGCCTGTCGCCGCTCATTCAGCCGGGCGAAGCAGCATCTGCGCGACCATCGGCCACGCTTCCCGGCTTCACGTGAAACGCACCAGCAACTGCTTACGGGCTTCCTCCGCGCGGTTGAGGTGGGGGATATGGCGGCGCTGACGGGCATGCTGGCCGAAGATGTCACGCTATGGGCCGATGGCGGCGGCAAGGTCAAAGGCGCGGCTACTCGTCCGGTCTACGGGCGCGACTCGGTGGCGCGCTTCATGGTGGGGACGCGGCGCTTCTGGCCGGATGACGCCTATGTTGAGCCAGAGGAAGTCAACGGGCAGATAGCGTTGATCGTCCATGTTGATGGCCAGCCATTCACCGTGCTGACCGTTGAGGTGGAGCAGGGGAAGATTCGGGCGGTTCGCATCGTCGCCAACCCCGAAAAACTCACGCACGTCTGATACCGCTTGTGGTGAGGTTGTTGGCACAGACTACGATCCTCTCCCCAGCCTCCCAGCCGCTCCCACTGGAGCGTGTGCGTCCAGCACGCACTGGTTCTGGTTCCCCTCTCCCTGCAAGGGGGAGGGGTCAGGGGAGGGGGCGGTGGCCCGAGTGACAACCTCCCAGGCCAAACCAGTATGACATATCGCCCACTTGGCCCGTCTCATGCGCTATGACAGGGTAATGTGGCGACGATGAAGCTGGTATAGGCAGCATCCCTCCCAGCCTCATGTTCGCCACGTTGCTGTCTGTCTACGTACAATTTACGATGTCGCGACTCATCCGCGTCGTACCATTCGGGCGTATAGCTGGTATAGTCTCTGCATACGTCACGAGCGCCACATGCGCCGCGCCAGCCATACTCGCATGAAGGCGGGCGAGAGAAGATAGGACGCGTCATGACCGCCAAGATCGCTGCGCCGACTGCCCCACGTATCCGCGCGCTTGCCAGCGCTCTGCCGCCATTCGAGTTCTCCCAGGAAACGCTGATGCCAGCCGCGCTGGAGCGTGCTTTCGGGCCGGACTGGCAGACACGCCCCGATGCGGCGCAGATGCGCAGGCTTTTTTCCGCAACCCGTGTCGAGCGGCGGCGCTTCGCCCTCGATCTGCTCGCCTACTATGACCGCCCGCGCGGTACCGCCGAGCGGATGGCGAGCTATCAGACGGCGGGCCACGCGCTGGGACGTGAGGCGCTCGAAGGCTGCCTGCGCCAGTCGGAGGGGCAGACGCTGAGCGATCTGACGCTGGTCTCGTGTACCGGGTACGCCGCGCCGGGCCTCGATATTCTGCTGGCGCGCGATCTGGGGCTGCCGGGCGACCTGCGCCGCGTCTGCATCGGCCACATGGGCTGCCATGGCGTACTGGTTGGGCTGCGTCAGGCGCTGGCGACGTTGCGCGCCTATCCCGAGGCGACGGTGGCGCTGCTGAGCGTCGAGCTTTCGGGGCTACACTTCTCGCCGACACAGGATATCGAGGCGATGACCTCATTCGCCCTCTTTGGCGACGCCGCCGTCGCGCTGACGCTGAGCAACGCCGCCGATGCCAGGGCTGAGGTAAGCGGTCCGGCGCTGGTGGATACGTACAACTTCGCCGACTTCGCCACCGCCGAGCAGATGTCGTGGACGATCACCGATAGCGGCTTCGTGATGGGCCTCTCGCCGCGCGTGCCAATCACCCTGCGGCGGCAAGTGCGCGGCGCGGTCGAGCGGCTGCTCGCGCCGCATGGGCTGGCCCTCCCCGATATTACCCACTGGATCATCCACCCCGGCGGGCCGAGCATTCTGGAGGTCATTCAGCAGCGGCTGGAGCTGAGCGATGAGCAGATCGCGCCGTCGTGGCGGGTGCTGGCCGAGCGCGGCAACTGCTCGTCGGCCACGGTGCTGCTGATTCTGGACGACCTGCTGCAATCCGGCGCGACCCATCCCGGCGAGTGGGGCGTGATGATGGCGTTCGGCCCCGGCCTCTCGCTGGAGCTGGCCCTCTGGCGCTTCTAGCTTCAGTGCGCCTTCAGGCGTTTACTCGTGCGAAACAGCCCAGACGTGGCGCCTTCCTTCGATACAGAAGGAGGAGAAGATACTGTGCGGCTGACTCTGATGCAGGTCTCTCCCGTCAATTGCCAGGTGGCGCTGGTCGTTCCCGACGCCGAGGAGTTGCCGCCTGTATGGCCGACAGGCCAAGAATCAGTAGTGGGCCACTCCGGCGCGATCTACGTCGGAACCATCTGTGACGTCGACGGGGAGGTCACTGTCGAGGTCTGGCAAGCTGAGGAACTACCTCACCCGCATAGAGAGCCAATCTATGACGGAATCCTACGGGTCCGAGACGCTGGCGTCCTGGTGGGGAGCGTCACAGGCGATCATCTTGCCCATCTCTCGCTACTCACCGAGGGCGTGCATCGCGTCCGCGTCTACACCGATGCTCCTGCTGAGCATGTTCAGTGGGCGGAGCATGTGGACTTTGTGATCGACTGAGCACCCGCTACTGACGGAGCCAGTACTGGTCTACCTATCGGCTACGGCAGTTAATGATGGAAGCGTCCAACGCAGGGGGTCAAATCACCAGCCGGGCGAGGTAGCGCGGATTGAGCACCGCGCTCGTCGGCAGAAAATCGCCAGTGACGGCCAGCAGCGTATCGGCCATCGCCTTGCGCCGTGAGAGTTGCGCCGCGACGTGGTTCATCAGCGGGGGGAATCGCACCGCCGACTGGATGATCGCCTCGACCGTACCTTTGCCCCGAAAGAGCGCCGCGTGTCCCTGCTGATACTCCGCCAGCGCCGTCTGCTCCACCGTGCCAGCCGCCAGCGCACGGCCCGCGACCCCAGCGGCGAGCTTTGCGCTGGCCAGCGCGCCATAGATGCCCTCGCCCGTAAACGGATCGTAGTAGCCCGCCGCGTCGCCCACCAGCAACAGCCCATCGCCGACGATACGCCGCGCCACCACATGAATGCGGCTGATGGCGATCGTTTTACGGACAACCTCCATGGCATCCAGTCGCCCGCTCAGCCGGGGGAAGGTGCGCAGCGCCTCTAGCAGGAACGGCTGCGGACGCCCTGCCAGCCTGGCCCGCTCGCGCGCCTCGTCCACCACCATCGCGACGTTACAGAGCGTGCCGACATCGGGCGCTTCCAGCGGCGCCAGACCGACATAGCGGCGGTTGGCCACGTGCATCTCGCCATAGTCGTCCAATTCCGTGATACCACGGATATGAGCCACCAGCGCCACTTTACGCAGCCGCCCCGTCTGGTGTAGCTTCAGCCGCTGGGCCACCGTCGAGTGTACGCCGTCCGCCGCGATCAGCAGCCGCGCGCGTAGCTCCTCGCTGGTCACAGAGCGCAGCCGCCAGCAATCATCCTCGTGGGCAAGCGTCGCCAGCCGCCAGCCCTCGCGTACCTCCGCCCCCGCCCGT
>JAICKD010000263.1 GCA_025928125.1 Ktedonobacterales bacterium | reverse complement strand
GACCCATTGTGGTCATCAACAAGATCGACCGCCGCGACGCGCGCATTCAGCAGGTGCTCGACTGGACGCAAGACCTCTTTCTGGAACTGGCGACCCGCGACGACCAGCTTGATTTCCCGGTGCTTTACGCCATCGCGCGCGAGGGGATCGCCCGTCTCTCGCCTGACGACACCAACACTGATCTGGAGCCGCTCTTCGAGACGATTGTCAACGTCGTACCCGCGCCAGTCGTGGAGGAGGATGGGCCATTCCAGATGCTGGTGACGACGCTCGACTACGACGACTACAAGGGCAAGTACGCGATTGGCCGCATCACCCGCGGGCGCGTCCGACCGGGGATGGCGGTGGCGCATCTCTCGCGCGAGGGCGAGATGAAGCGCGGGCGTGTGGGCCAGGTCTTCACCTGGCGCGGGCTGGCGCGGCTAGAGGTGGAGGAGGCGACGGCGGGCGATATCGTCGCGCTGACGGGCATCGCCGACGCCAACATCAGCGATACCATCGCCGACTTCGACAACCCTGAGGCGCTGCCAACGCTGGCCATCGAGGAGCCGACGCTGAAGATGACGTTCGGCGTTAACACCAGCCCGTTCGGCGGACGCGAGGGCAAGTTCAGCACGTCGCGGCAGTTGCGCGCGCGGCTCTATCGCGAGCTGGAGACGAACGTCAGCCTGCGCGTCGAGGATGGCAACACGGCAGACGAGTTCATCGTCTCTGGGCGGGGCGAACTGCATCTTTCGATTCTGATCGAGACGATGCGCCGCGAGGGCTATGAGCTTCAGGTCTCGCGCCCGGAGGTCATCACCCACAACGAGGATGGTCGGGTGCTGGAGCCGATGGAGCGGCTGGTGATCGACACCCGCGAGAACTACATCGGCGCGATCAGCGAGACGCTGGCGATCCGCAAGGGGCGCATGGCGAACATGGTCTACGACGGCCAGGGCAACGTCCGGTTGGAGTATGATATCCCGACGCGCGGGTTGATCGGCTTCCGCAATGCGTTTCTGACGCTGACCCAGGGCAACGGCGCGATGTCGAGTATGCTGACGGACTATTCACCATGGCTCGGCCCCATCGGCATCGCCCGCAACGGCGCGCTGATCGCCTCGGAGGCGGGCGTCGCCGTCACCTACGGTCTGAACAACGCCCAGCAGCGCGGCCAGACGTTCATCGAGCCAGGTACTCCGGTTTATGAGGGCATGATCGTCGGGCTGAACGCGCGCCCGGATGATCTGGCGGTCAACGTCTGTAAGGAAAAGAAGGCGACCAACATCCGCTCGTCCACCTCGGATATTGCGGTGCGCCTCTCGCCCATCGTTGACCTCAGCCTGGAACAGTCGCTCGACTTCATCAACAACGATGAACTGGTTGAGGTGACGCCGCAGAACGTGCGCCTGCGCAAGCGCCTGCTGACGCAGCACGAGCGAGCCCGCGCGCGTGACGCGGAGCAGTCGGGCGCACGGTAATCTCTCGCTAAACTATCTCATCCAAACAACCATAGGGCAGCCAACCGGCTGCCCTATCTTCATGCGTTGGTAATCTCACGAGTTGAGCGGCGCCTGCCCTTGGATATACCAGTCTATATCTGGTTTCGGCCCGGGGTAGATGTTCAAATGCCTGCCGATACTGGCGCGTGTATTGCACACTGGCGCGCTGCCCGAGCTACCAGTCCCGGTCCCAGTGCCTGTCCCGTTGCCATTACCAGTTCCGTTGCCAGTGCCGCCCGATGACCCAGCTTCGCCCTGATATGGCGCCAGCCCTGCGTTGCAGCCGAACGCGCCCATTGCCATGTCTGGCGGAATCGGGAAAGTGCTCGTCCCCGTCCACTTGTAGGTTTTCAGCGCGTAGTCCATGACATCATGGAAGATATAGCCAGCGCCGGCGATACCGATGATGCCTGGCGTCATATCGGCGCCATTGGCATTGCCCACCCAGACCCCTACCGTTAAATACGGTGAGTAGCCTATTGTGACAATATCGCTCGGCCCAATCTTACCAGAGCCTGTTCCGGTCTTCGAGGCAACCTGGAAACTCGAATAATCGGGGAACTGCAAGGGGTTTATGGTGTTAAAACCTGGCATTCGGGCTTTATCATCCGCCAGCACCGAGGTGAGCATGTAGGCTGCCTGTGGGCTGATCACCTGCGCTGGCTTGGGTGTCGGTGCGGTCCAGGAGTCACCCGCCGAGTCCTCGATGCGCAGGATGGTGCGATAGGGAACATGCTTGCCGCTGTTGGCCATGGCAGCGTAGGCGTTCGTCAACTGAATCAGGGGAACCGACTGCGTACCGAGCGCCGTTGTCGGCCCCACTCGGTCCGCCTCTAGCCCTGGTGTTTTGATAGTGCCATCCGGATTCTTGACGTCACCAGTTATTCCCAGCCGACGCGCCATTGTGATGAAGTTGTCGGAAAGCGCTGGCGTGTCGCCGACGAATGACATCCCCTCGACTGCTGGAATATTCAGCGAGTTGGCAAGCGCCATCCGAAGCGGAACGTAGCCGTTATAGCCGTCACCGGTGTAGTTATGTGGCACATAGACTGCGTTGTTTTTGCAACCAGGCGTGTCTGAATAGTCCTGGGATCCCCCTGATCCTGGCATGCAGATAGGCGTGTCCTGCATCATGATACTTGGCGTCCAGCCCATCTGGAAGGCAGTCGCGTAGACGATGCCCTTCATCGACGAACCGAGACTTCGCGGCAGCACCGCCACATTGTTGTAACCGCCGACTAGCGGATTCGAGTCGCCGTATTTCGCTGTGCCAGCCATCGCCAGCACATCTCCGGTATAGGGATCGATTACCACCGCAGCCCCATCGTGAGCGTTGGCTGTCTGCGTGAGCGGAAGATCACATGTTGGGCCACAGTTGTTGTTCGTGTTATGGTATGTTGGCACTGGAACTGTGTGGTCTTTGTTGATGTAGTAGTCGATGTTCTTCTCGGTGTACTGCTCCAGGTTGAGGTCGAGCGTCGTATAGATTTTCCAGCCAGCAGTCGGCAGACTGTCCGGGGAGATTCCAAATTCCTGGGGTAGCACTGTCTGGGTGATATAGTCCACAAAGCTTGGCGCCAGCTTGGTCGTATCGATGGCGCTGCCATTCGAGACGCCTGCCCAGTGCTTTATATCCTGATTCACCAGAATATCGTGGACCTGATTCAGCGCGTTGAGATATTGGTCATTGGTGATCGAGCCATAGGTCTGCATGCTCTGCAACACCACGCGCGCGCGCCGCCAGACGATCCATTCGTGGCCTAGCTGGCCCCAGTTGTCGACATAGTCCGCGCTGGGATCGCAGACGCCCTCGTGTGGGTCGTTGACGCAAGGCTTGGCCCAATCCTTGTCTTCGCAGGGCGCTTTGTCGCAGGAGAACGCAATCGGCAGGTAATACGTTGGGTTGTTCGGCAGGCCCGCTAGAATCGCCGCCTGCGCGATGGAAAGCTGCTGGTTGGCCAGGATCACCTTGCCGTTTTCCTCTTTTTGCTTCAGACCAAAGAAGTTGCGCGCCGCCGCCTCGATGCCCTGATTCTGGTCGCCATAGTCGATGGTGTTGAGATACATCTCCAGAATCTGGCTCTTGCTATAGTTGGCATTGAGGCCGATGGCCAGAATCATCTCGTTCAGTTTGCGCTGCACCTGCTTCGACGGGTCGTGCAGAATCAGGCGCTTGACAAGCTGCTGGGTGATGGTCGAGCCGCCCTGGTCAGCCGCGCCACCATGGGTCACGTCAGCGAGGAGCGCGCGCGCCGTTCCCTGGAAGTCCACGCCGATGTTGGTCGGCGAGTAGAACGAGTGGTCTTCGGTATCGAGCGTCGCGTCCTGGATGGTCTGGCCAATCTGCGAGAGCGGCACGTAATAGTTGTAGCCGCTATCGCTGCGGACGTTATAGAGAACCTGACCATTGCGGTCATAGATGACTGTACTCTGACCGCTGACGGCGTTATTGATGATGCTCTGGATCGCCGGGCGATGCACATCATAGTAATTGTAGGCGTAGACCGCGCCCGCGCCGCCACCGCCAAGAATGGAGACCGCCGCGATGACCACTGTCGCGACGCCGATGGCATAGCCGACGGGATTGGCGCGCACACGCCCCAGCCGCCATTTGCGCGCCCGCATGCGGATGCGCGAGCGGCGGTAGCGTGGCAGGTCGCCCTGTATCTGCGCCAGCATCTCTGGCGATGGCGTCAGCGGCGCGGACCTGCGGCTGCCCGCGGCGGCAATCTGCGCCGCCTCGCGCTGCATCGCGCGGCCGGTACCCCGGACCATCGCGCTCAACTGGCGCGACATCTCGCCAACCATCTCACCGAAGCCACGGCGCTGCTTGCGTGGCGCGCGCGATGCCTCCATCTCGTAGCTGTCACCGGCGCGCGAGCGGCTACCCCCGCGTGAGGGCGGCCCGTCGCGATACTCAGCGCGGCTGCGGCGTGAGGGCTGTTCGCGATGCTCTGAGTAGCCGCCATCATCATCGTCATAGTCGCGGCTGCGTGGGCCGCCATTGCGTGGACCGCTTCCGCGTGAGCCATAGGGCGGGCGCATCATGCTGTTGCCATTGCCGTTACTGTTCGGTCGTCGCATGGAAGGATCAGATGGGCCGCGCCCACCGCTACCGCCGCCACCGTTTGGGCGTCGTCCGCGCGGCGGGCCAGCGCGTCCGTCGAGGTCGCGCTCGTCATAGTCACCGCCGTAGTTTCGCGAATCCCTGCTCATGCGCCCCCCTCACCAAAGCTATCCTCAGACATCCAAAATAGCGGCCATCTCACGAGTCGCCGTACGCCAGGCAAGTTCACCTCTTGCATAGAATCTCCGGGTTAGTGTAAAAGCCAGGACGCCAGCATGGCAATGTGCTGGGAAAAATGGGGGCCGGAATCTCACACGCCTCAAAGAAACGGGGGCGATTCCGCGCTTCCTTGCCCACTGCTAGCCGGGTAGTGTACGCTGTGTGCTGGCGGCATCGCTGGCGCTGTTCATACTATCAGCGGCGCGGCGCCGCGCACTACATATCCTGGAAGGGAAGGCCCGCATCATGAGTGACGATACATCCACGGGGCAGCCGAAAGCGGACGCGACGAGCGGCGACGCCAGCGACGATACACGAGGCACGCCCGCGTTTTTCGAGTACTGGAACTCGATGGACTTTGTGAGTTGGATGGGCGCGCGCATCGTCGAGAGCGCCGACGGCCACGCCAAAGTCTATTTCGAGCCGGGCAAGCATCATCGCGGGGCGGGCATCGGCGGGCGCGCGGTGACGGGCGCGGTGCAGTCCTACATCTTCGACATCGTGACGGGCGCGGCGGTGGCGTCGCTGGCCCACGGCACGAAGCCACAGGTGACGGTGACGCTGGAGATGGCCTTCGAGCATCCCGCCTACGATGCGCCGCTCACCTTCGAGGCGCACGTGCTCAGTGGCGGCAAGCAGATCTTCTTCGTCGATGCCGACTGCCGCGATGTCAATGGCCGTGTCTGCTCGCGCTGCCACGCCATCTACCGCCGCTTCGACCGCCGTATCGAGGCGCCAGAGGCGGCTGGCGGCTGAAGCCGCGCCTAGGGGATGCGCGCACGCGCATCCGCAAAGCCTGCCTTCGCAGGCTCCCAGGAGCGTCCCGACGTTCGTATCTCTCTGGAGGCCGCGCAGGCGGCCTTTGCGGCG
>JAICKD010000069.1 GCA_025928125.1 Ktedonobacterales bacterium | reverse complement strand
TCCCGGCGTCTCCAACGAGCAGATTTCGCTGGCGGCTCCCGCGCGTCTCATCGCCATCGATGGGCAGCCGACCCAGACGACTTCTGGGCCGAGTGAGACGGCGAATCTTACCGGTATCAATGGCTTCGATCTGGCAAAGGGCCTGCCACCCGCGACTCTGGCTCAGGGCGCGCAGGACGCTCACGCTGGACGACTCCTGAATGCCAGCGACGCTGGGACGCTCAATGCGGTCTTCCCGCTAAGTGAATCGGACGCGCCTGATAAGCTCAAGCTGGGCGATCAGGTGATGGTGAGTAGCCTCGATGGCAAGACGACGCAGACGCTACATGTGGTCGGCTTCTATACGGGTCTCGGCACATTCGCGGGTCTCTCGGCTATCCTCACCGATCGCGGTGTAGCAGCGACGCTGGGCAATGGCCATCCCTACACAATATTCGCCGTCCGTCTGCCTCCCGCGACGCAGTCTCAGGAGTTGCAGACCATCAAGCAGGCTGCTCCAGGTGCTATCACACTGGGTGATGCGGCGACGCTCAATGATATCAATACCATTCTCGATAACATCGTGCAGGTGATCGAGGCGGTCGCGTCGCTGGCGATGTTCGCCGGTCTAGTGCTGATTGCCAACACGGTAGCGTTGGCGATGCTGGAACGCCGCCGCGAGCTTGGCGTCCTCAAGGCGATTGGCCACACCAGCCACGGCATCCTGGGCATGGTGCTGGCCGAGCAGGGTGTGCTGGCGGTGGTTAGCGCGTATAGCGCGCTGCTTGTGGTAAGTGTGGCCGCCACTGTTCTCACGCAGATGACGTTCCACTCGGCAGTGGGGACCCGCGACTCGGTCCCGCTGACGCTGGCGCTCGCCGCGGCAACGGCTGTCCTATGTATGCTCGTGGCGGGTAGTGTCGCGTGGAGGGCGACACATGTTCGCCCCATTGAGGTACTGCGCTACGAGTAGGCTGGCCCAACGGTGTCTTACCTATGGCTCGTCTGGGGTAGGCTGGTAGTCGCGCACGCTCCAGAACGAGCCACTGCTCGTGTGCTCGGGATCGTCGTCCTCGTCAGGGGTCGGCAGGTCGTCCTCCGCCGAAGGGACGGGATAGAGATCGAGGCGACGCATCCTGCGGCGCGGAGCCAGCCACGGCGCGTTGCTGAGCGGGCGCGAGATCGGCGTTGGTGGCGGCGTGTCACGCTCGACCAGCAGCGTTGGAATCGGGATGAGCCGAGGCGTAATCGATGGCGATTGGCTCTCGTCCTGATACATCATATCGAGCCGTGGCGCGCGGAGCAGCGCGACGAGATCGTCAATCGCGGTACCCGTATTGCCCGGCCATTCCGGCTCGATGCCAAGCCACTGGCGCTCCACGGCGCGGATGACGACACGCAGCGCGCCCTCCAGACGCAAGCGCTCTTCGCGGTCGCGCTGCAGGACCTCCAGCCGCGAGGCGGCATCCATGATGGTCTCCGCAAGCAGCCGGTACATGCCCTCAGTGGGAATGGCGCTGATACCGTGGCCCTTGAGCGCCTGGAGCAGCGCCGATTCGAGCTTGCCAGTATCGTCCTGCGCCTCCTGGCGGAACTGCGTTACCAGATTGCGCAGCACATCGGCCTCATGGCGCCGCGCCCGCGCGATGGCCAGGGCGCGCTCGCGACCCGCCTGGATCGCCAGCAGGAGCCATAACGTCGCCAGCAGCCCGACGACGATGCAGACGACATCCAGCACGACGGATGTCGTTGGGGCGAGCGCGAGGACGGGCGCGATACCGATGCTGATATACAGCCCCGCGAAGATGGCATAGATGGTCAGCGACCCAATGGCGAGCGCGCTGGCCAGTGAAGCGCCGCCGAGCAGCAGCATAATCGCGATAAGCGCCGGGGCGAGGGCAAGCAGCGACGGACGCGGCCCAAGCACCACCATGGCCCATGCCAGCAGCCCAAGCTGGGAGGCCAGCAGCGCATGGGGCGCGAAGCGCTTCAACGTGGCTGATTCGCTCAACAGATAGGCGCTCGCGCCGCCAGCGACCGCGATGAGCGCCCCCACGAGCGCCCACGAACCTGGGATGCTTGTTGCGTCATTCAGTCCGTACAAGGCCGCGAGTAGTCCCAGAATCCCAAACACGCAGTAATGAACGACGACGATCGGGATAAGCAAGTCCGCTGGCGGCAACGGCTGCGGGCGATTTCTGCTCTTGCTGCGCACAGGCCAGGGAAGGTAGGGCAGGCGGGGATCGTTTTCCCAGACAAGGGTAGGCGTGAATGGCGATTTGCGACGCCGGTTGCTATACCTCGCGGAGACCGGGCGAGTAATGATGCTCGTCTGTTGCTGGGCCTTGCTGGCGTCCTCCGCAGACTCCTGGCGCTCGTCATCTTCCCGCGCGATCTGGGCGGTCACCGGAGCGGCTTGCGCCGCATGTGTGGCAGACTTGCCGCGCCGCTGCCGGTGTAGCGTGGCGCTCGTGGGAGCGTCTGCTCGCGATGCGTCCTTCGCACAAGTGGGCGCTTCCATGTCTTGCGCCGCATCCGTGGCTGGCGGCTGATCCGCTGGAGTTGAGTCGTCGCGTCGCCGGTGCGCCATCACTGCGAGCGTGGGCATGCGCCGCCCCGACGCGGAGGCTGCGGGCGTGTCCTCGGCGAGTCGCTCCTCGCTGGATGTTGTCTCGGTTTTCGCCTCTAACTTCAGGTCTTCTTCCACCTGCACCGCTGGATTGTCGGGTTCAGATGTCTCGGCTGGCTCATCGGGCTTCGCTGGTTCGGACGGCTCAGTCGGCTCGGTTGGCTCAGTCGACTCGGTTGGCTCCTCAGGAACTTCTGGTGTCTCCGGGATTTCAGGAACTTCCGGCTCTTCTGGAACCTCAGGCGCCTCAGGGATCTCCGGCTCTTCTGGAATTTCTGGAATCTCAGGAATCTCAGGAATCTCAGGAATCTCTGGCACGTCCGGTGTCTCAGGCGTCTCCGGGATTTCCGGCTCTGGCATCTGGGCAAGCGCGGGCGCTTCGAGGCTCACCACCACATCGGCCGGCGTGTTCGCCAGAGTGGGATTGGCTGTTGGCGCTGCGGCGCGCGTCCTGGGCGTCGCCTTACGCGCGGTCTGAGGCATTGGCGTTGCTTTGGCGGGAGGCGTGGTGGCCTTGCGCGCATTCGATTTCGGCGCGGGGGCCGTAGCTGTCGCGGTACTCGCTGATTTGGCGGTCGTCGGTTTAGTTGCTGGTTTGGTTGCTGGAACGATAAGCTGGGGCGACCGCGACGATCCACGCCTCTTGCGCGCGTTCGATGGAGTAGCTGCCGTGCTACCCGCGCCGTTCGCGGAAGGCTTTTGCCCCTTCCGTGGGGTCGTCGAGCGCTTCTCACTCGGCTTGCTGTCGTGTCGCTGCCTGCTCATCCTGCTCCCGCCTGTCCCCGCAAGTTAGGGATGCGCCGAACTGGAAAGCGCCGCATCCCACATGTTGAACCACTTCCACCCCACCCGCCGCGAGAACTGTGCCAGCGCCGTCTGGCGCTCCGAGCGCCGCCCCACCTTGACAGCGATTTCTGGCTATGTCATAGTGATATTCGGCAGTATGCCGCGTTGGCTTTATTCAGCGACTATTATCGCGTCGCCACGCAGTATACGTACCAGGCATTATAGCACCAACAGACGTGCTTATTACGGCGCTGACGGAACGAGTAGGCGCGCCGAGTGCATTCTCAGAGAGTCCGGGATTGGTGAGACCGGACAGCGCTGGCGCACCGAAAATCAGTCCTGAGCCGCCACCCGACTCTCCGCTCCAATGCGAGGGCAGGCGTGGCCGGAATCCCGTCCGTTATCATACGGGGGGACATGTACACGTGTCCCAATTGAGCGGATTGCTGCGCGCGCTCACATATGTTAACGAACGAGCGGCCACAGCAGTCATTTCGGGTGGTACCGCGAGAGATGCTCTCGCCCCGTTGGGGTGAGGGCCTTTTTTATTGCTAGCGCTCAACAAGCGTTCCAGTCATCGCAACGATGAAGATGCTGGCCGAGACCAGGAAGGTGGGGAAATAGCGATGGACATGCAATCTCCAACAACGTTGCTCTACGCGACCGATAGCTACGTACGCGCCTTCGAGGCGCGCGTAACGGCGACGGATGGCCGCGCGGTGGCCCTGGACCAGACTGCCTTCTATCCGGGTGGCGGTGGCCAGCAGGCCGACCGTGGCGAACTGGTCTTCGAGGAGCGGCGTCTGCCAGTCAGCGGGATGAGCAAGCGCGATGGCGTCGTCTGGCATGAACTGGCCGAGGAGGCTGGCGATCCACCAGCGGTTGGTACAAAGGTCGCTGGGGAGATTGACTGGCCCTTCCGCTATAACATGATGCGCACGCATACCGCGCTGCATCTGCTCTGTGGCCTGATTTTTCGCGACTACGGCGCGCAGGTGACCGGTGGGCAGATGTATCCCGACCGGGCGCGGATGGACTTCACCCTCGGTACGATGACGCCGGACTTCTTGCACAACATCGAGCGTAGCGTCAACACGGCGGTCGCGGACGATCATACGATCAAGGTCTATGATCTGCCCCGTGATGAGGCCATGACGATTCCTGACCTGATACGCACCAAGATTAACCTGCTGCCGCCGGAGATTACCAGGATCCGCATCGTCGAGATCATCGGTGTGGATCTGCAAGCGGACGGCGGCACGCATGTGCATAGCACGCGCGAGGTGGGCGGCATCAAGGTGCTGCGGACCGAGAATAAAGGCAAAGAAAACAAGCGCATGGAAATCGCTTTGATAGACGGAAATGACGGAGATTAGGGCATGAGCGGACCGAAGAAAACGCAACCGCGCCAGGGGAGCGCAACCGGCGCCACGAAAAAGGCGAGCGCGGGTGGGACGGCCAATGGGCGAAGCCGCGCAACCGGCAAGGGCGCGGCAAAGACTGCGGCAAAATCAGCGGCCAAGGGGCAGCTATTTCAGCCAGTACCCGCGCCGAACCGCGTGGACTATCCGCTGCTGGAGCGTGATGTGCAGCAGTGGTGGGATGAACACGACATCCTCAAGAAATATGTGACGCGCAACGAGCACGCCGAGAAGCGCTGGTCGTTTGTGGATGGCCCAATCACCGCCAACAACCCGATGGGCGTTCACCACGCCTGGGGACGCACCTATAAAGACCTGTGGCAGCGCTTCAACACGATGCGCGGCTATCGCCAGCGCTACCAGAACGGCTTCGACTGCCAGGGGCTATGGGTCGAGGTGGAGGTCGAGAAAGAGCTGGGCTTCACCAACAAGCGCCAGATCGAAGAATACGGCATCGATCGGTTTGTGGAGAAGTGCAAAGAGCGCGTGCTGCGCTACTCGGCGATCCAGGCGGAGCAGTCGATCCGGCTGGGCGAGTGGATGCGCTGGGACGACTCGTACTATACGATGTCCGACGAGAATAACTACACCATCTGGGGCATGCTGCGCACCTGCTGGCAGAACGGCTGGATCTATCGTGGCCGCGACGTGATGCCGTGGTGTCCGCGCTGCGCGACCGGCATCTCCGATATGGAGATCAACGAGGGCCGCCGGACGGTGCAGCACACCAGCGTCTACGTGCGCTTTCCGCTCGTTGACCGTCCCGGAGAATACCTGCTCGTCTGGACGACGACTCCTTGGACGTTGCCTGCGAACGTCGCCTGCGCCGTCAACCCCAATCTGCCCTACGTCAAAGTCGAGCAGGATGGCGAGTTCTACTATCTCTCCGCCGATGTGGTTGGCAAGCTGAACAAGCTGCGCGGTCACGAGCACGGCGCGGCGAAGGTCGTTGAGACGCTGCGGGGGCGCGATCTGCTCGGCTGGCGCTACACCGGCCCGTTCGACGAACTGCCCGCCTGGCAGGCGGCGAACGCCGAGCATCGCGTGGTCGCGTGGGACGACGTGACGGCGGCGGAAGGCACGGGCATCGTGCATATGGCGCCCGGCTGTGGGCGTGAAGACTTCGGTGTCTCGAAGGTGGAGAATCTCGCCGTGCTGGCTCCGGTGGATGAGAGCGGCGTCTACGTGGATGGCTACGACTGGCTGACGGGCATGTATGTCGGCATGGTGGCGCGGCCGATCTTCGACAATCTGCGCGAGAAGGGCTATTTCTACCAGACCGAGTCATACCAGCATGTCTATCCGCACTGCTGGCGCTGTGGCACGGAGCTGATCTTCCGGCTGGTGACCGAGTGGTTCATCTCGATGCATGAGCTGCGCGAGCGGCTGCTCCGCATCACGAAAGAGATCCGCTGGATCCCGGCGTTTGGGCTGGACCGCGAGCTTGACTGGCTGCGCAATATGGAAGACTGGATGATCTCCAAGAAGCGCTACTGGGGGCTGGCGCTGCCCATCTACGTTTGCGAGGACTGCAATGAGTTCGAGGTGATCGGCAGCCGCGAGGAGCTGCACGAGCGCGCCGTGGAGGGCTGGGAGGCGTTCGACGGCCACACGCCACATCGTCCCTGGGTGGACGCCGTCAAGGTGCGCTGCGCGAAGTGCGGCGGGCTGGCCAGCCGCATCCCCGACGTGGGCAATCCCTGGCTCGACGCGGGTATCGTGCCGTTCTCGACGCTGCACTATCGCGGCAATCGCGACTACTGGCGCGAGTGGTATCCAGCCGACTTCATCACCGAGGGCTTCCCAGGCCAGTTCCGTAACTGGTTCTACTCGATGCTGGTGATGGCCGCGGTGCTCGACGACTCGGCGCCGTACAAGACGGTGTTGGGATTCGCGACGCTGCTCGACCAGAACGGCGAGGAGATGCACAAGAGCAAGGGCAACAGCATCCCGTTCGACGAGGCGGCCCACATCGTCGGCGCGGATACCATGCGCTGGCTCTACGTGACCCACGCGCCGGAACAGGACCTGCGCTTCCTACGTATCCCCAGCGAGGAGGAGGCGGCAGCGGCGCGGGCGAAGGGAGAGCCGCCGCGACTGTCCGACTTGTGGATGCAGGCGCGGTCGGCGCTCGACAAGCTCTGGAACGTCTACTCGTTCTTCGTGACCTATGCGAACATCGACCAGTTCGACCCAACCACCCGCTCACTTCCGGTGGCCGAGCGGAGCGACCTGGACCGCTGGGTGCTTTCTGAGCTACAGGCGACGGTCCAGCGAGTGACGGAGCGGCTGGCCGATTACGACGCCGAATCGGCCTCGCTGGTGGTGGCCGCGTTCATCGAGGATCTCTCGAACTGGTATGTGCGTCGGAGCCGCCGCCGCTTCTGGAAGAGCGAAGAGGACGCCGACAAGCGCGCCGCCTATCTGACGCTCTACGAGTGCCTGGTGACGGTGACGAAGCTGCTGGCGCCGATGACGCCCTTCCTGGCGGAGTCGCTCTACCAGAATCTGGTGCGCTCGGTGGATGCCGCCGCGCCGGAAAGCGTGCATCTCTGCGACTGGCCGGTGGCTGATGAGTCGCTGCTTTCGCCACGCCTGCACGACGAGACAGCGCTGGTGATGCGGATGGTGAACCTGGGGCGCGCTGCCCGCGAGAAGGCGCAGATTCGCGTGCGCCAGCCGCTCGGCGTGCTCTACGCGCGCGTCGGCAGCGAACGGGAGGCCGAGGCGCTGCAACGGCTGGCGGGTCAGGTGCTGGAGGAGTTGAACGTGAAACGGCTGGAGTTGCTGCCAGCCGAGAGCGATATGCTGGTCTATGCGCTCAAGCCGCAGATGAAGGCGCTTGGCCCGAAGCACGGCAAGCTGGCGCAGAAGGTGCTGGCGGCGTTGCGCGCGGTTGATCCGCAGGCGGGCGTGGAGGCGCTACGCGACCAGGGCGAGTTGGTACTCGATGTGGAGGGCCAGCCGGTGACGCTGCTGCCGGAGGAGGTGGAGATCGAGGCGGGCGCGCGTGAGGGCTACGTCGCGGCGGAGGAGCGTGGCGCGGTCGCGGTGATCGAGACGACGCTGACGCCGGAGTTGCTGGCGGAGGGGCTGGTGCGCGACCTGACCCATCTGGTGCAAGATGTGCGCAAGCACGCCGGGCTGGCCATCGAAGACAGCATCGAGACGTGGCTGCTGACCGATGCCGATCTGGCGGCGGTCGCCGTCGAGTATCGCGACTACATCGAGGCGGAGACACTCTCGAAGCGGCTGGTGGCGCAGAGCGACGGGCCATCGCTCGCGCCCACAGGCGACGGCGTCTACACCGAGGAGATTCCGGCGGCGAAGCTCAACGGACACGCGGCGACGGTGACAGTGCGTAAAGTGAAGTAGGGTGACCTCACTCCCAACCCCCTCTCCCACGGAGAGGGGGGCTTTGCTTGCCTGTTCGCGGCATGAATGCCGCAGCTAATCCCGATGGTATACACTTCCAGCCATCGGCGCAACGGCACATCGCACGAATCTGGACAGTCCGCGCAGGCGGACTTCGTGGCGGAGCGCAGCGAGGCCGTTCAGGCGCGGTTTTAACCGCCAGCTCTTATTCCTCGGCGGGCGCTGTGGTCGCCTTCTTCCCATTGGGGGCGCCCTGAATCAGTTGGTCGAGCTCCTGGCGCATGGCCTGGATATCGGGGTAGGAACGGTAGACGCTGGCGAAGCGCAGGTAGGCGATGTCGTCGAGCTTGCGCAGCCGTTCCATCAGCATCTCGCCGATGATGCGCGTCTCGATCTCAGCCTTGCCCAACTTATAGAGTTCGTTCTCGATATCGTCTTCGATAGCCTCAAGTTCGCCCACGGGGATCGGGCGTTTCTGGCAGGCGCGGCGCAGGCCCGTCTCGATTTTCTCGCGCTTGAATGGCTCACGGCGGCCATCGCGCTTGACCACCATCAACTCGGGCAGCACGACATGCTCGACGGTGCTGAAGCGCTGGTGGCAGTGTTCGCAGCGGCGGCGGCGATGAATAGAACCGCCCTGATCGCGCGAATCCGTCACGCGCGACTCGATATATCCGCAGTAGGGGCATTTCATAGAATGGTGCTCGGCTTTTCCCCGCGCGGCCCGCCATTGCGTCGTCCACTCGTAGTAGACGATCCGGGGCCGCGTATGCCTCAGTATACCATACGCTATCGCTGTTGAAAGGGCAGGCAAGCCCATCAGTAGCGGTCAACCGCGCCTGTTTGCGTCGCGCCGCCGTCGTCGGGTATACTGCATCCGGACGCTATCCTCAGTCCATCTGGCCCCGTAGCTCAGGGGATAGAGCAGTGGTTTCCTACACCATGTGTCGGAGGTTCGAATCCTCTCGGGGCCACCAAAGCCAGGCCGCGTAAATTCGCGGTTTATGCCCATCTAACCGTACGCTGATTTCTCGCGAAATAGCCTCTGTACCCAAGCGCGATGGAAAGCACCCCAAAGCGCCACCAACGCGAGCGGCGCATGCTCGCAGCAGCATGTGGTACGATGTGCGGGTTCCAGCAGCTTCATGATGAGGCTGCGGAACAGCAAGACCGGCAGCGTCATCACGTCGCACGCTCCGTCGCATCGCACGTGCCTCCTTATCACGCCTTCGTGTTTTGCGCCTCGCCAGGAACTGAGGTGCATTCAATGAAACACTCGCTGCTCACCACGTATCGCATTGGCTGGAAGGATGGATGTGAC
>JAICKD010000568.1 GCA_025928125.1 Ktedonobacterales bacterium | reverse complement strand
GGCCGTTACACGCCTTGAAACGGCGTGGCTTGCGGCGGGCTAACGCCCCTCTATGTCAATATAGAACATGTGTTTCATATGCACAAGGACGACAGAGACGGGCGATCATACCGGAATGGCCCCAGCAGACGACCACTATCTTTCGCTATTCGACTGCCACGACGCGGTTGCGGAGCGCGCCGATGCCCTCGATCACCGACTCCATCACATCGCCGGGGCGCAGAAACTCCGGCGGCGTGCGGGCGAAACCAACCCCGGCGGGCGTACCCGTCGCGATGATGTCGCCTGGCTCCAGCGTCGTGCCGTGCGAGATTTCCGCCAGCAGCGTCGGGATGTCGAAGAGCATGTGCGCCGTTGTATCATCCTGCTTGACGACGCCATTCACCAGCAACCGCAGCCGCAGGTTCGTCGGGTCGGGCAGCTCGTCCGTCGTCACAATCCACGGCCCCATCGGACACGAGCCATCGAGACTCTTGCCAAGAAACCACTGCGCGCCCGGACGATTCTGGATGTCGCGCGCGCTCACATCGTTGAGGACCGTATAGCCCCAGACGTGGCGCAGGCCCTCCTCGCGGGTAATACGCCGACCGCCAACGCCTACGATGACCGCCAGCTCCACCTCCCAGTCGATCCGCTCGCTGACCGCCGCGTCAAACGGAATATCGCTATATGGCCCGGTGACGGCGGTGACCGCTTTGGTGAAAATGTTGGGCGACGGTGGCAGCTTGACCTCCTGCCCGATGGCGCGCAGCGACTCGGCGGCATGTTCGGCATAATTCCGCCCGACGCAGAAAACATTTTTGCGCGGGCGTGGTATCGGCGCGAGCAGCTCGACGGACGCGAGCGGCATGACGCTATCGTCTGGCGCGCGCCCGGCTACATCCGCCAGCGCCCGGAGCGCCTCATCGCCACCCGCGATCAGCGCCAGCATGCCACTGGTCGCGCCCGCCAGGTCGCCCATGCCCAGGCGGTCCGCCGCTAGCGCCACATCCACGATCTCCTCGCCCCGCCCGACGCCGAGCCTCTGATCGCCGCCGCTGCGAAATGTCGCCACACGCATCGGATACTCCATTCTGATTCCCCCTCCCCCTGCTTACGCTGGGAGAGGGACTGATTGTACTGTCGTGCCAGAGGGCGACGCCCCCTCCCGGCCTTCGGCCACCCTCCCCTTGCAGGGAGAGGGATGAGGCGACCAGTGCAGCGAATGGCGACGGTTCTGGCTCTGCTTCTGGTTCCCCCTCTCCCTCGCAGGGGGAGGGGGCTAGAGGGAGGGGGCCGCCCCCATATCACTCGACCGGCGGGCTGTCTTGCTCGTCGATGGTATCCTCCATGCCATTGTCCATGCCTGGCTCAGCCAATACGGGGGCCGCCCTCCGTGGCGAGCTGTGTTCGCCGGAGACATCGGGCAGCGGATCGCTCTCCGCACCATCGGAGGGATGGTCGCGTGGATCGTGGGGAGGCCGCCGGAAGTCCAGCAGGCGCGTCTCCGCGAACTCGCGTGCGCGCTGCTCGCACCAGGCCGCGTGTCGTGTATGCGCATCGGCCAGCCCGCGCAGAATCGCCGGGCCGTCGCCCTCTACACCATCCACCGCGCCATCGTCCAGCAGGTGTCTCGCCTGATCGCACGAAGCGAGCTGGTGATGGACGAAGAGTTGCAGCCGGTCATCATATCGTGTCAGGTCAAGCGCCTGCAAGACAATGCCGTTGATGCGGCGTGTCACGGGCAGATTGAGCGCTTCGAGCCAGTCGCGCAGGAGGAATGCGATCAAGGTATCTTCAACACCCATCTGGGACAGCGCCTCGCGTTCGAGGTACTCAGTCGCGCCATTGGACAGCGCCACCTCGATCTCCACGCTGGCGCGCAGGTCTTCCAGGAGCATGTTGAGGGCGTCTACGATCTCTGGATTCAGTGTCCCCATGCGATCCCTCACTTGCTTGCTACGATGTGTGATACAACTGCGCCACTGCTCAACATTCCGTCCCTGATGCGTTGCCGAGAGGCGCCGTCCCGCGCACCAAGCCCGTGACCGATTGGATGATTCTGCCTGGATTCCGCTACGCATTGTCTCACAGCCATAGCAAGCCGACAAGCGGGCAGAAAGCAAACAGAAAGCAACGGCGGTGGCATGGCAATCGCTGGCAATCGCTGGCAGTCGCTGGCAATCGCTGGTGGTCGGGGCGCGCCCATTCGCCACTGCTCGCACCATAGCATGAACTCAGGCGGTTGCGCTACTCTCTCGCGCAATCTCCTCACGTCTCCTCACGCATATCTCTGAGAGAGGATGTCTCGTGGCGTATACTGAGATGGAGGGATGGTCAACGATGAAAAGAGAGCGCATCGATGGCTGAAACAGTGGATTCATCCGGCGGGACGAACCCCATACCGTCGCCCCGTCGCTCCCAGGCCGACCCGCTCCGCCAAGCGACAACCACGCTGGTCCGCTGGCGTGCTGGCGTCACAACGGCTTCGGAGGACGAGCTAGCGGTCGAGGAGCCGCTGGAGATTCGGCTGCGCCCTGGCGAGAACTCCGCGTATCCATCGGCGACCGAGACCATTGCGGTCATCATGCGCACGCCGGGGGCCGACGAGGAGTTAGCCATCGGCTTTCTCTACAGCGAAGGGCTGCTTGCCAGCGCCGACGAACTGCGTGCTGTCTCTCCTGGGCAGGACGCGGACGGCCTTCCCTCGCCCAACTTGCTCGATATAATCCCCACGCCCAAGGCAGCGATTGCGGAGCGTTTGCGCGCTGGTGGTGTCTCGCGCGCCTTCGCAGTGAACGCCAGCTGTGGCGTCTGCGGGCGCAATAGCATCGCGGCGGTCTGTGCCGCCTTCCCGCCACATGCGGCCCAATCGCCGCTGACGACCGCCAGCGCGCTCGCTGTCCTGCCCGACCAATTGCGCGCCGGGCAGCGTGTCTTCTCTTCGACGGGTGGTCTGCATGCCGCGGGACTCTTCGCGCCCGACGGGACGTTGATCGCGCTGCGCGAGGATGTGGGCCGCCACAATGCGGTGGATAAGTTGATTGGGCGCGCGCTGCTCGACCACGCTCTGCCCCTGGAGCAGACGATGCTGCTGGTCAGCGGCAGGCTCTCCTTCGAGATCGTGCAGAAGGTGGTCGCGGCTGGCATTCC
>JAICKD010000879.1 GCA_025928125.1 Ktedonobacterales bacterium | reverse complement strand
GCGCGCACCGCCGGGTCGCGCTTCACGAAGCCAACCAGCGCGCGAAACCCGTCGCGCCAGCGCACAGTCGTCGGATGAGCAACCCGGACAGCCTGCCAGTGCGCAATCATCACGATGGGCAAGAGGAAAGCGGGATACAGCTTGAGGAGGATGCCCGCCGCCAGCAGCAGATAGGCCAGTACAAAGCGTTTGCGTTCGGTGGCCCAGAGGGCGGCCAGCGTGATGAGCGCGGGTACGATGTCGAAGCGTGCCGTCAGGACGGCGTTTGAGCCGACCAGGAGGTACAGTAGATAGATCAGGCCGCGCCTGCGCGTTGAGAAGCGGAGGAAGCCCGCATAGCCGATCACGACGACGGCGGCCATCCAGAGCGAGAAGACGGTCTGGATATCCTTCAACGGGGGCAGAAGCGTTAGCGAGAACGGGATGATCGCCAGCGGCGGATACTCGACTGGAAGCTGATGGAGCGGTGGATGGCTGAGCCAGAAGGCCTGCGCATAGGTGTTGTACTCGATCACGTCGCCTGAGGTGAGCTTCCAGTGGGTGACGGCATACATCCGGCCAGCGACGACGAGGGCATAGACAGCGGCCAACTCAGCGATCCGGGAGACGACGCGCCAGAATCGTGGCGAGAGTGCGCGTGATCCGGACACGATGGCTAACCCTCCGTGATGGTCGTATGTATTCGCCAGCATGTCCTGGCGGCGTTACCGCTCCTGATGCATCGCACTGTATCGTACCACGGAGCGCATCACGGCGACACCAGAACTGCCGGACCGCCTAGCCAGTTGACCCCACATCACTCAGGCAGGTATGCTTCTCGCATGCGCATCAGTTTTTCGACCGCTACCTTCTATGCGCGCAGTCTGGGCTACAGCTTGCGGCTCGCGCGCGACGCGGGTTTCGATGGGGTTGAGCTGGCGCTGGGCGTTGGCTATCAACTAACCGGCCCGCAACACTATCTGCGCGCGATTCGCACCGACGGCGTGCCAGTGCTCAGCGTGCATCCGCCGTTCCTGCGCCTGCGGGTGCTGGGGTGGCCGCTCGCGGTGACGCGGCGCATGACCAACCTGACCGCCGCCGCCCATCTCGTCGACGCCCCAATTTGTGTCGCGCATGTGCCGGGCCTGCGCAGCATGAACTCCCGCCGCGCTATCCTCTTCGAGCGCGCGATCACGCTGGGCTACGACGCCGTGCCGGGGAACGTCACGATTACCCTCGAAAGCACGCAATACGCCGGGACCTCGCCGCACCTGCTGGACGACATCACCACGCTGGTCGAATATGCTGGCGCGCACAACTGCGGCGTGACCCTCGATACCTGCCATGTCGGCGCGAATGGCGAGGATCTGTTGGCGGTCTATGAGATCGTGCGTCCGCTGCTCAAAAACGTGCATCTCAGCGACGCCCGCCATAGCGGTCAGCACGTCAAGACACACATCATGCCCGGCGAGGGCGAGTTGCCGCTCAGGAAGCTGCTGGCGACGATGGCGCGCGACGGCTACGACGGCCTTATCACG
>JAICKD010000131.1 GCA_025928125.1 Ktedonobacterales bacterium | reverse complement strand
ATCACGGCCAGTGTCACCGCCTGAACAACGACAAGATAGCGCGATCGTTTGAGCATGTCGCCTCTCCATCCTTAAAAAGCATCGACATGAACCGGGAGTGAACCGGGAGGTCTGAGTTGCGCTCATCGTAGCACGTCGCGTGTGACGTAACACAAGAGTACTATAGAGGCAAGAGAAGTGAGGAGGTTGCGCACGGCCGCTTTATCGCTATGTGAATTGCGAAGGGGAGAGAATGGCCGAGACGATCTCACGCATTCCGCATGGGCGGCGCCTCGGCCATCGTTACCAACGATCATCCAATCTCTGAAGCGGGCGCTGGCTGCGCGGGAAGATAGTAGCCGACGCCCATCTTGGTAATCACGTAGCGTGGATGCGCGGCGTCGGTTTCGATCTTCCGCCGGAGCCGGTTCATGTTGACCTGGAGCAGATGGCTTTCGCCAATATACTCCTCGCCCCAAACGTGCTCAAGCAGAAGATCCTGGGTGACGACACGGCCAGCATTTTGCGCCAGATAGGCTAGCAGCCGATATTCAATGGGCGTCAGCTCAATTTCCTGCCCGTCCACGGTGACACGGTGCTGGGCGAAATCGATGGAAAGCTCACCAATCACGACGACCGGCCGGACGTTCTGCCCCTCATGATTTGCCGCGAATTGCGAGCGACGCAGCACCGAGCGTACCCGTGCCAGCAGTTCCTCAACGCTGAATGGCTTGGTCAGATAATCGTCCGCGCCCAGGTCAAGCCCATGAATTTTGTCCTGGTCCTGGCCGCGCGCCGTGACCATGATGATCGGCACGCTCGAAAATTCACGGACCCGCGTGCAGACGGTGAATCCGTCGAGTTTGGGCATCATCACGTCGAGGATGGCCAGATCGAATTTCTGCGCTTCGAGGCGTTCGAGCGCCTCCTGCCCATCGGTCGCCGTGACGACATCGTAATCTTCTAGTTGGAGATTGCGGGCTATGAGCCGCAGAATCTGGGGATCATCATCGGCGGCCAGGATAGCGGTTTTCTTTGCAGGCATGCGGCTTCACCCTTTCAATACTACTCGATATCATCAGTATGTCTCATCATGGCGTAGCCTGTCTCATTGCCGTTCGTCGCTCGGCTGCGCCAGTGGCAGCGTCATGTAGAACGTGCTGCCGACACCTGGTTCGCTTTCCGCCCAAATAGCGCCGCCTTGCAGCGCCATGATGCGCTTGCAGATTGCCAGGCCAAGCCCAACGCCACCGACCTCGCGAGTCAGACGGGCATCAACGCGGTAAAATCGATCAAAAATGCGTTCGAGATGGTCTGAAGACATGCCGATTCCCTGGTCTCGTATCCCGATGGTCAACATGGCGCCATCCGTATCGAGCGTCACGCGGACGAGTCCACCGCCCGGCGAGTATTTGACGGTATTCTCTAGAACGATATCGAGCACCTCGCGTTGCAATCGCAGGTCCGCCAGTACAGTCGGCATAGGCGCCTGGCTCGGCATCTCAAACGTATAGGTGTGAGATGGCGCTAGCGAGGGATAGGAACCCCAGCGGTATTCGGCGGCGGCGAGCGCCTCTCGGATCAGCTGGACACTGTCAACGGGAACAGGGTGGGGCATGAGCGCGCCAGCCTCTAACCGTGAGAGTTGCATCATTCGTGATATCAGCAGTTCAAGTCGGTCGCTGGCCTCATCGATGGCCTGCAAAAACTCGTCGCGCTCGGCTCGCCCGATCCTGTGGCCCTGGCGTCGCAGGGTTGCGGCGTATCCCTTGATCGCGGCCAGAGGACTGCGCAATTCATGGCTGATGATTGCCAGGAACTCGTCTTCCAGCCGATTGGATGCATCGGGCGCATCAGCATGCGCCGTCGCCGTATCTGACGATGTATCTGAGAGTGACGCCGGTGGAAGCGGCGTGTTAGCGTCCGCGGTGTTTTCCATCATACTGTCCGCCTGCATACTATCGATTTGCGTCATCAACATAGGTTTTCTACTATTCACGTGGAAGAAGATCGCGTGTCATCAGCCGCAAATGTGTTGCGTGGCTGTCAAGCACGATTTCCCCACAATCTGATCGAGAGGCGTCCTCTCGTCGTGTCTATCAATCAGGATAGCCTGCTGCCCATCACAACAGGCTCACACCAGAGCGATTGGCATCACAACCACATCACAAAGATTCGCCTCGACGCGCGTTTTTGTGCTTTGGGGCGCTCTGGCTATAAAATGCAGGTAGTTCATCTCTTCTCCCGTTCATATCATGTTCGCATTATGCGGTAGCGGAAGTAGAGTTCGGTAGCGGGAACGCCATGTGAGGCGCGCGTGAGGCTCGTATGAAAGATGACGATGACCATAAGACGCGCCTGAATGATGCGCGTGTCACGGCGCCCAAGGCGCCATCCAGCGCGCGGACGCCAGGCGCTTCAGCCTATTGGCAGAGGTTGCGTCAGTGGTTTAGCCCGGCGGCGAGGCCCGTGGATGGCGCGTGGGCGTATATTCGCCGCACCTGGGGGTCGGAGCCTGTTCTCCACTGGAGAAGCGCTCTCGCGGAATGGCGCCAGATGCCCTACAGTGGCATGATGACGCTGATTACCGGCTCTGTGCTGGTCACGCTGCTGGTCTGGCTCTCGACGCGGTTCTTTCAGATACCCAATATTGGTGTTGTCTATCTTCCATTGATTGCGATGCTGGCGTATTACTGGCGCTGGCGTCTGGCGATTGCTGGCTGCGTGGTGCAGCTCGTCTGCGTGTATGTTCTGGTGCTTCCACCCAGCGAGAGCGTCAAGGCGCTCGGTCCCCATTCGGCGGCGCAGCTGCTCCTGCTCGCAGCCATCAGCGTCTACGTCCTGCTCCTTGTGATGCTTGCCCGCAATCGACGGTTCGCCGCCGAACGCGAGGTGACGCGTTTTGCCGCACTGAATACCGTAGGCACCGCACTTTCCGGTGAGTTGCATGAATCGCAACTGCTCCAGCTGATTGCGCGGACCGCGTGCGACTTGACGGGCGCAGGCTTTGCCGCCTTTACGTTGCGCTCCGTGGATGCGCGCGGCAAGTTGGTTGGCCCGTCGGAAGGCAGCCATTTTCGTCTGGCGGCGGTAGTCGGCGTCACACCAGAGCAAGAAGAGCTATTTCGCCGCATGCCGCTCGGTGGCGAAGGTATTCTCGCCCCGATCTTCCGCTACGGGGTGACGGTACATGTCGATGACGCTCTGGAGCTTTTGCCAGCGGGGCATCACATGGCGACGGCGCATCGTGAACAGACGAAGGCGGCTGAGCATCACACGCGCGGCGAATCCCCGCGCGACCGCGCCCGACGGCAGGCGTACGACTATGCGCACGGTCGCGCGAGCGCCAATGAATTGCGGGCGGTGGGCTCGCCCCGTGGTCATCCGGTGACACGCAGTTTCCTGGGCGCTCCACTACTGGATCGCGACGGCAATGTACGTGGCGGGTTGCTGCTGGGACATGAGGAGCCGGGGCGCTTCAACAAAGATGACGAGACATTGCTCAAGGCATTGGCGGCGCAGGCATCCATCGCGCTCGAAAACGCGCGGCTCTATCACAACGCGCAAACACAGGCCGAAGAGCTCAATGCGGTCTTCGAGAGCATCACTGATGGAGTCATGGTCTATGACCATGAAGGCAATCTGCTCCACGAAAACCACGCCGCCACTGCCATTCAGACGCTGCTCGGTCTGAGTGATGGCGCGCGGAAGGTGAATCCATCGATCCAGGATATCCTTGCCCGTGTGGGCAACGGCACACATGATGGAGATGGGCAGAGCATCCAGGGCGCGCATACACCGCTTTCACTCACTGATGCGCATGGAGATAGCCGGGAATTTGTGGTGAGCGTCTCACCGCTTCAGGCGATGGCAGCTGACGATGAGTTGGCGGCGCTCGCGCCGGATGGCACTCCTGATAGCGTAAGAATCACAGGCGGTATTGTGGTCGTATGGCACGAGGTCACGGCGACGCGCAAACTCCTGGCTGAGCAGCAGGCGCACGCCGAGGCTGAGGCCAGGCGATTGCTGCTGCAAAACGTGATTGATGAGTTGCCGAGCGGAGTATACCTGGCGCGCGGACCCGATGCCATGCTGGAACTGGCCAACTATGCCGCGCAGGACGTCTGGGGAGCGTATTGGGCCAAAGGGCAATCGATGGCGGACTTCCTCAGAGAGAGTGGAACTCAGGTTGTTGGGATCGGCGGGCGACTGATAGAGACGAGCGAGCTGGCAACCGTGCGCGCGTTACGTACCGGCGAAGCGATCCGCCACTATCAGGAGGTGATCCGTCGGCCCGATGGTACGGCAATGCCCGTTCTCCTCAATGCGGTCACGCTCGATCCGGGTATGCTAGCGTATCCAGGCCTCACCGCGACTCCTGAACGCGGTGAGGCTCCGATGCCGGAACGGCTGACGCTCGTGGTATTACAGGATGTCACCGCGATGAAAGAGGCGGAGCGCCTAAAGGATGAGTTTATCGCAATTGCGGCCCACGAGCTGAAGACGCCAATGGCCGCGGTCAAAGGCTACGCGGACATGCTGATGCGGCACTCCCAGGGCGATGACGCCGCAACGCTGGAGCCGTGGCAGGTTGAGGCGCTTGAAACGATTGACCAGGCGACCAATCGTCTCGTGGAACTCACCGAGGATCTGCTGGATGTCGCCCGGCTTCAGGCCGAACGTATCCAGCTCCATAGCGAGCCGCACGACCTCATCGCGCTGGCCCGGCGCGTGATCAAGCGCTTCCAGATGGCCAGTGACCGGCATACGTTGTCGCTGGTCGCCACCGATGAGTTTGTGGTGGCGACGCTGGATGTGCGGCGGACGGAGCAGATTGTGGGCAACCTGCTGAGCAATGCCATCAAGTATAGCCCGGATGGTGGCCCTATCACGATTACTATCGAGCAGGATGAGCGCGAGCGCGTCGCCAGGCTATCGGTCCGCGATCGTGGTATTGGCATTCCGGCCAACCAGCAGTCGCTGCTATTCAATCGCTTCACGCGCGCCGATAATGCCCGCGAGCGCGGCATCACCGGCACGGGATTGGGACTCTATCTGTGCCGCGAGTTGGTTGAGCTTCAGGGAGGACGTCTGTGGTTCACGTCTGAGGAGGGATGCGGCAGCACGTTCTATGTGTCATTGCCACTGACGGAGGAGCCGTCCTGATCGTCCATCCTCTCACATAGGATACGGCGTTTTGTGTCGCGTCTGTGAGATGGCTTCGTTATACCGTGACGATGGCGTGAGATTTCGGCATCACGATGTTCGCCAGGAATGTCGATCAGCGCACGTGTCCAAGCGAGCAAGGTATGACCATGAAGACCAGTCTCAGCATGACCACACGATCCGAAATACCGTCAGTGGCGCCAGCGATGGGGTGTCCGCTGCAACAGGCGATGGAGCAAATCGCCCAGGTCGCCGTGCGGCAGCATGTGCTCTATCAGGAAGGCGAGAGCCAGCCGCGGCCAGAGTTGCTGGCGCGCCTCGAAGCGTGGTCGTCGCTCCACCGGCTGATTCGCTTGCGTATCTGCACCGCGTCGCGCGAGTCTCGCATTACTTTTGTTGACCTCGAAAGCGCCCTCGACGAACTGTTTCCCCAACCGAGTGATGTTGCGGCGCAACGACGAGTACAGCACTTCCGCGCCGCTCTTGTCGCATGCGCGCGGGCGACCTCCTGCCCGCTGGGAGCGAAGGTCGCCGAGTGATGCACTGAATGCCGCTATTTCTGGATGTCGATCACCCCGAGCGCGCCTGCACTGGCGTTGGCGAACGAGTGCGTCAGGAACGGATATTGACCTGCCTCTGGAATCGTGAGTTCTACCACTGCCCCACCGCCGGGTGGAATCGTGACCGTCTGATTGCCGACCATGTGGTTCGCCGGGTTGCCATCCACATAGGTATTGGTGAACATCGCGCCGATGACGTGGAAGGCGGAGAACTCCGATGGCCCAGCGTTGAGGACGAAGAGCCGCACGCGCTGGCCGAGTTGCGCGGTGAGTGGCGCATCCTTGTACTGGTTGGTGTAGCCGTTGAAGGTCACATAATCGGGCTGCATCGCCATCGCTTTGGCGTTGTCATAGGCGTAGCTGCCATCGGAGAGCTTGCGGGTGTAAAACTCGCTTTGCACCAGCACGAACTCCTTGGCGGGCGACCAGCCGCTGGCGGGATCAACGATAATCGCGCCATACATGCCATTGGCGATGTGCTCGATCACGGGTGGCGTGCCGCAGTGATACATGAAGACACCCGGAAAAGTCGCCTTCCAACTGAAGCTGAAGCTCTCGCCCGCCTTGACGCCCTGATAGTTCACATTCCAGGGGGTCTCGGCGGCGTGGAAGTCAATCGAGTGGGTCATCCCGGTGTTATTGACGAGGGTGAAGTTGATGGTCTGGCCCTCGCGCACGCGGAGAATTGGCCCAGGAACCGTGCCGTTGAAGGTCCAGGCTTTGTAGGCCACGCCGGGGCCGACGCTGATCAACGTTTCCTCCGCGACGAGCTTCACATCAACGGTATTGCCCTGGGGCGCTGTTGGGGCCGCGGCATCGTAGGTCTTGTGGGCTGGCGCTGTGATGGCTGGCTGCGAGTTGCTTCCCGTGGTTGAACCCGAGTTGCTGGAGGAGTTGCTGCCGCTACTTGTAGTGCTGGCTCGTGCCGGACCAGAAAAGCCAGTGATCGAGAAGATGACCCCGAGAATCAATGCAAAGGCGGTCAAGGTCGCGAAGACAATCTCGGCGGGCGATCCGCGCCAGAATCTGCTGTTGGTCTGCGGCTGAGCGGCTGCGGGCGCAAAGTAGGCGCCTGCTGAAGTGCTGGGTATTGCGGTCGCAGGCCCGCTGCCTGCCATCACTGTTGGCTCAGAAGACGCCGCTGGCTCTGTAGCGGAAGCCGCGGCTTCCTCGATGACTGGCTCTGGAGCAGGTGGAGTTGCTGGATTTGTGGAAGGCAGCGTTTTCAGAAGGTCCACACTCTTACGCATAATGACCGCGCTTTCTCATCGCGAATAGGTTCGCAATAACGCCAGTGCGCACTGTGCTGTGCGCTCGTTGCTCCTAGCATCGGAGGTCGCGCTCACAGGTGCGTAACATTCAGCGTGTGGGAGGTAACAGATTGCTCACAGTCCGATAGCATCACAGCAGCCTATGAGGATCGGACACCGCCTGGGTGGCAACCCGGAAAGCAGCGCACGTACGAATCGGAATGGACAGCGATTCGCTGGCATTTGATGGTTTATGGCCGCTACGCCATCTAGAAGAAGCCATCTCTGAACTACTAACATCAGCTGCGAACGAAGAATTATCAATTCTTTTGAAATTAATTTCGCCCCCTCTTATGCCAGGAATCGCCGCGTAATCCCGGATAATTCGCATAATATAATAGTAAAGTGATTATAAATATATGAACTCCATCTACTCACACTTGACAAACCTGTACACTCGTCTGTATACTTCGATTCAACAGCACACAGACTCACTATGAATCATCTTGCTGGTGTGAATACACTCAAGAGGTGATTCCGATGCTTCGTCCGGTGAGTCATGCCCTTGTCTTTGATGTCGCCAGAGTTCGTAATTGTCAGTTGTGCCTTGTAGCGCTTGTAGTCGCGTCCCACTGATCCGTTCCAAATCTGTAGGCTTACGGCTCCGTAGTGCGACCATGCCAGGGGATTTTTT
>JAICKD010000346.1 GCA_025928125.1 Ktedonobacterales bacterium | reverse complement strand
GGCAACATGCCGAGCGGCTCGCCGGGATCCACATAGGTGCCTTCGGGGAAGACCAGCACCCATGCGCCACTATGGAGTACATCGCGCACCGTGCGTAGCGCCTCGCGGTCGGCCTCGCCGCGCCGAATCGGTATGGCGTCGCCCCGGCGCGCCAGCCAGCCCAGGATGGGCCACTCGAAGAGTTCCGCCTTCGCCAGAATGCGCACCTCATGCGGCAGGCGCACGGCGATAGCAAACTGATCGCTGTTGCCGAGATGGTTGCTGACAAACAAGAGGGGGCCAGTCCGTGGCACACGCTCGATACCGCGAACCTCAAGCTGCATCTGGAAGGCCAGTATCAGCCTGGCAGCGGAACGTAAAATAGAGTAGCCCACACCCATCGCACACTCCACCGTTGGCGCGCTAAAGCTCTGCCGTCATCCTAGCATAGAATGCGCGCGCCGCATAGCCACGCGGGACGATACTGCTCACCTTGCGACCCGCACCCCCCGGCTGCTACAGTGGAACGTGGCCTTGTGTGCCAGGCGGCTCGTTCAAGTGCGGCATGACGCATGCGATAACCGCTTGATGGGCGGCGGTCAAGCCCACGATAGCAAGGCCACGCGCGATGTGACTACACTACGGATGGGACCATTTTGGAAGTCTAGCGGACCCTGTGAACGCGAATCAGCGTGCGCGTGGAGCCGGACGGTCTGGCGCATGTTCAACACCGCACGCCGAACATATTGTTGAGTATGTGGAGGCAGTAGCTATGTCAGAGAGTCGCCTGCACCAGGTTTCTCAGCTCGGTCAGAGCATCTGGTACGACAATATCCAGCGGCGACTCATCACTTCGGGTGATTTACAGCGCCTGATCGATGAGGACGCGGTCGTCGGGGTTACCTCGAATCCAACGATCTTCGAGAAAGCGATAGACGGCAGCGCCGACTATGACGACCAGTTGAAAGAACTGGTGAGCCAGGGCATCACCGATCCCAAACAGATTTTCGACGCGCTCTCCATCCACGATATCCAGGCCGCCGCCGACCTCTTCAGACCAATATACGACCGCACCAATGGCGGCGATGGCTACATCAGCATCGAGGTTGCCCCCAACTTCGCCAACGACACCCGCTCCACCATCAGCGAGGCGCGCCGCCTGCACAAACTGGTCGACCGGCCCAATATCATGGTCAAGATCCCGGCCACCCGCGAGGGGATGCCCGCCATCGAAGAAATGATCTACGAGGGTGTGAACATCAACATCACGCTTATCTTCGCCCTCGAAATCTATGAGCAAGTGGCTGAGGCATACATTCGCGGGCTAGAGCATCGCATGCGCGAGGGGCTACCCGTCGCGGGCATCGCCTCTGTCGCCAGCTTCTTCGTCAGCCGCGTTGATACGCTGGTCGATAAGCAGCTTGACGAGAAGATCGCCGAGGAAAGCGATTCTGAGCGCCAGCAGGAGATGCGCGGCCTCCAGGGCAAAGCCGCCATTGCCAATGCGCGGCTGGCCTACCGGAAATATCAGGACATCTTTCATGGCGACCGCTTTGCCCGCCTGCGCGAAGAAGGCGCCACACCGCAGCGTTGCCTCTGGGCCAGCACCAGCACCAAGAACCCCGCCTATCGCGATGTCCTCTATGTGGAGGAGCTGATCGGGCCGGAGACGGTGGATACGATGCCACCGCAGACCATCGTCGCCTTCCAGGAGCATGGCGAGGCGCAGGTCACGGTCGATCAGGATATCGCGGGCCAGCACGAGATCATGGACCGCCTGGCAGCGGCGGGTATCGACATGGCCGCCGTCACCAAACAACTGGAGGTTGAGGGCGTCGCCTCGTTTACCGATTCGTACAACCGCCTTTTGGACGCCACGAAAGTCAAAGCGGAAAAGATCATCGCCGAGTCCGAAGCGCCCACCGAGCCATTGTCGGACACCGCACCCGCGACGGAAGAGACCGCCACGGCGGATGCCGCGCCCATGGCCGCTGCGGCGATGGCTGATGCCACACCAGCCGAGCCAGATGAAGATGAAGTCGCCACGAACAAAGCGCCCGCGGTCACGGCGGAGCCAGCCCCGGCTGCGTCGGCCAGCGCGCTACCCGATTTCGCCAGCCAGCAGGAGGCCAGCCTGGGCGACCTCCAGGCGGCGGTGGACTCCGGGCTGAATCGCGCTGACCAAGAGCAGTTTGCCCGGCGTGTCTGGGAGAAAGACCCCGCGCTCTGGAAGCCTGATCCCAATGAGCAACAAGAGATTACTAACCGGCTCGGCTGGCTGACCGTCATGTCAGCGATGCGCGCGGAACTCCCACGCCTGAAGGCGCTTCACGACGAGGTACAGGCCGACGGCTTCAGCGACGCCGTGCTCATGGGCATGGGCGGCAGCAGCCTCGCGCCCGAGGTGCTGCGCGAGACGTTCGCGACAGGCGACGCTGCTCCGCGTCTGCATGTGCTTGATTCAACCGACCCCGCTACCATTCTTGATGTCGTGCAGCAGATTGACCTGCAACACACACTGTTCATCGTCGCCTCCAAGTCGGGCGGCACCATCGAGACGCTCTCACATTTCCGCTTCTTCCATGAGAAGGTCGCCAGCTTCGCTGGTGACGACGCGGGCGCGCACTTCATCGCGATTACCGATGAGGGTACCAAGCTCGACGATCTCGCGCAGAGCCTCCACTTCCGCGCCATCTTCCGCAATCCAGCCGACATCGGTGGCCGCTATTCGGCGCTCTCCTTCTTTGGGCTGGTCCCGGCGGCGATTATCGGCGTGGATGTCGAACAGCTGCTCGACCGCGCCGACGCGATGGCCAGCACCTGCTCGGCGGATGCCGACGCGCGCGCGAATCCCGGCGTCTGGCTGGGAACCATCCTCGGCACACTGGCCAACGGTGGTCGCAATAAAGCGACGCTGGTGGTCTCGCCGCCGATTAGCACCTTTGGCATCTGGCTGGAGCAACTGCTCGCCGAGAGCACCGGCAAAGAGGGCAAGGGCATTCTGCCGGTGGAGGGCGAGGCGCTCGGCGACCCTTCGGTCTATGGCAATGACCGCGTCTTCGTGTACCTGCGCACCGAGACCGGCTACGATGCTGCGCAGGACGAGGCCGTCAAGCATCTGGAGACGGCGGGCCAACCGGTCGTGCTGCTTCACCTGTCAGATGCCTATGATCTGGGTACCGAGTTCTTCCGCTGGGAGTTCGCGACGGCCATCGCGGGCGCTTTCCTTGGCATCAATGCGTTCGACCAGCCTAATGTGCAGGAGTCGAAGGATAACACCGACCGCATCCTGAAAGAATACGTGCAGTCGAAGATGATTCCGGCGCCCCGCGCGGTCTTGCAGACACAGTCGCGCAATGTCTCGCTGGTCGCTAGCGGCGAGATCGCACAGCGGTTGCGCGAGTCCGTCTCGCTTCAGGCGGCGATGGAGGTCATCGCGCGGGAGGCGGGCGAGGGCGACTATATCGCCTTGCTGGCGTATATCGAGCGCACCCCGGAGACCCACCAGGCGCTCGAAGCGATCCGGCTGCGGCTGCGCGACCTGCGCCATGTCGCGACGACGCTCGGCTACGGGCCGCGCTTCCAGCACTCGACCGGGCAGGAGCATAAGGGCGGATCCAATACCGGCGTCTTCTTGCAGTTCGTCGCAACTGACACCGTTGACGTGCCGATTCCCGACGAGCCATATACGTTCAGCGTGCTCAAGCAGGCGCAGGCGCTCGGCGATCTCCAGTCGCTGGAGGCGCATGACCGGCGTGTGATTCGCATTGATCTTGGCACAGGCATTGCCGGTGGTCTGGGAGAGGTGCTCCAGGCGCTCGAAGCGGCGGCGGTCGTATAGCATCGCAGAGCAGTGATCGCCCTATAGTACAGACAGCAAGTATCCAGGGCGCGTACTACTTACCGATATTACGAGGAGGGAATTCCGATGGAGTTGGGTATCTTTGGCCTGGGCCGCATGGGCGCGAATATGACGGTGCGCCTGGTGCGCGGCGGCCACCGTGTCGTCGCGTCGAATCGCAGCCCCGGGCCGGTGAACGAGGCGGCGTCGGTTGGCGCTGTTCCGGCGTTCACTCTCGAAGAGATGGTCTCGAAACTGCAAGAGTCCCCACGTATCGTCTGGATGATGGTGCCGTCCGGCCAGGTGACCGATGACACATTGCATCACATCATGGGGCTGCTCAAGCCGGGCGATATCATCATCGACGGCGGCAACTCGAACTTTCACGATACGATGCGGCGCGCCCAGGAGGTGACGGCTGCTGGGATGAACTACATGGACTGCGGCACCAGCGGCGGCATCTGGGGGCTGAAAGAGGGCTACAGCCTGATGGTCGGCGGCGAAAAGTCCATCTACGATCACTGCGAGCCGATCTTCAAGACGCTTGCGCCGCCCAACGGCTACGGCTATATGGGCGCGTCCGGCGCGGGACACTTTGTCAAGATGGTGCATAACGGCATCGAATACGGCATGCTTCAGGCATATGGCGAAGGCTTCGAGATCATCGAGAAGTCGCAGTTCAAGCCCGACCTGCGCGAGGTGACGCGCGTCTGGCAGAACGGCAGCGTCGTCCGCTCGTGGCTGCTCGACCTGGCCGCGCTGGCATTCGCCGATGATCCGCAGCTTGCCAATATCAAAGGCTACGTGCAGGATTCGGGCGAGGGGCGCTGGACCGTGCAGGCGGCCATCGACGAGGATGTCCCCGCGCCAGTCATCACGCTCTCGCTGCTCCAGCGCTTCGTCTCGCGGCAGGAGGACTCGTTCTC
>JAICKD010000406.1 GCA_025928125.1 Ktedonobacterales bacterium | reverse complement strand
TGCGTGCCGCCAGTTCGGTTGCTGAAAGCTGTGTCAGCGCCTCATTGCCCATATATTCACCTCTTTCGTTGGTAATCTCGCCATTCAGTGTAGCATGCAAGCACAAGAAATCGGTGAGATATCGGCCATCCAGTCCGCTTGCGGAAGTTATCATATGGCTGAGGATCTACTTCCCGGATTCTTTCTCTCCAGCCCGCGAAGGCGGGCTTTGCGGCGTAGCCCATAGGCGCGGCGTTGGCCGCCAGCGCTGTGTCCATACGGTACAATGCTACTGAGAGCGACAATATTCAGGAGAAACGCCGCCAATGACATCTGTACCGGACGACACCGCCAGCCAGCTAGCGCCCCGCCGCGCGCTCGAGTATCCTGCGCTGGTGGGCATTCTCGGTGGCGGCCAACTTGCGCGCATGACCGCCGAGGCTGCCTCAACGCTTGGCATCGAGGTGGCGATACTGGAGCACGAGGCGAACAGCCCGGCGGGCCGGATCGCTATGCGCGAGGTCACCGGCGCGTGGACGGATGAAGCGGCGCTGGCGGCGCTAGCGAAGGACGCGCTGGCGGTCACGCTCGAAAACGAGTTCGTCGAGGTCTCGGCGCTGGAATGGCTGGCGGCGCGGGGCGTAGACGTCTTCCCGACGGCACGGACGCTGGCGACGGTGCAGGACAAACTGCTGCAGAAGCAGCACATGCGCTCGGCGGGCGTACCCGTACCCGACCTCGCGGAGGTCACGCGGCCCGAGGATATCACGGCTGCGGGCGAGCGCTGGGGCTGGCCGCTGGTGCTGAAGGCGCGGCGCAACGGCTACGACGGCTATGGCAACGCCACCTTACGCGGGCCAGAGGATATCGCCGACGCCTACACGCGGCTGGGCTGGCCGGAGCGGACGCTGCTGGTGGAGGCATGGGCGCCTTTCACGCGCGAGCTGGCGGTGATGGTCGCGCGCGGACGCGACGGCGCGTGCGTGGTCTATCCAGTCGTCGAGACGGTGCAGCGGAACCACATCTGCCATATCGTGCGCGCGCCCGCCGCAGGTGATACGGCGATGCTGGCGCGGGCGGCGGCGATTGCCCGGCAGGCGGTCGAGTCGATTGATGGCGTCGGCGTCTTCGGCGTCGAGTTGTTCGAGCTAGCCGACGGCTCCATCCTCTACAACGAGATTGCGCCGCGCCCGCACAACTCCGGCCACTACACCATCGAGGGTTGCGTCACGTCACAGTTCGAGAATCACCTGCGCGCCGTGCTGGGCCTGCCGCTGGGCAGCGCCGCGATGGTCGCGCCCGCCGCCGTGATGGTAAACCTGCTCGGCAAGCGCACCGCACCCGCCCGCGCTGATGGGCTGGCGGACGCGCTGGCGATCCCCGGCGCGCACGTCCACATCTACGGCAAGCTCGCCTCGCGCATGGGCCGCAAGATGGGCCACGTCACCGCGCTGGGCGCCACCGTCGCCGAAGCCGAGGCCGCCGCACGCGCCGCCGCCGACGCGATTGTGCTGTAGCTTGCCGACGATAATAACCCTGCCGCTCCGCCTACGCTGGAAACGGAAAGACACGCTCTGGTTCGACATAGGCCACTATCCGCTCGTCTGCTGGGCCACGCTCTGTGGCGGTCGCGTCCCGGCCCAAATACTTCCGTGAGGCGGCGTCAATGGAGCGAAAGTCACTATCTGGCTCGATACGAGTGACTTTGCCGCGTATCTCGAGCGCGCGATACGGGTTGGCGGGATCAGCGATGGCAACCGCGATGCGAGGGTCACGCAGGAGGTTCCGCGATTTCTGGCGCGTCTTGCTGAGCGCGAACAGCAGGCGCTCTCCATCCCAGGTAAACCAGACGGCGCTGACCTGTGGCTCTCCCGCTGGCCCGATAGTCGCCAGGTACGCCAGCGCCGGGGAGTCCAGCAGATCGCTGTGTGATGTCGGAATAGTTTTCATGGCGCGATGTGTCTCCTTGTCCTCGCTGTCCTTCCAGAGTTCTGCTCGTTACCCGCATGATGCTCGCATGATGCGAGCCTGTTCGTAGAGTAGTCCTCAATCGCCCCCTTTGTGAAACATCTCACTGCGATAGATCGTCTCGTCACGCTTGCCGTAACGCCCCCGTAACTCACGCCCGGTAGTCTGGTACACGGGTACAGCGTGACGCCGACGACCGGAAGCGTCGGCGAGTGGCGTTGTATCCACCCAATTCCTTCCACCGGTCGGGCGCTGTTCCGGCCTCACCTTTCGGCATCGTTCGATGCGTGTTCAACATTTGACAAAGGAGCCACCTATGGGAACCATCCAACTGTCTCGCGAAGGCGCGGTTGCGCGCCTCGTGATTGACAATCTGCCACGCAATTACCTGACCACCGCGATGTTCGAGCAACTCGGTCGGCATGTGCGAGAGATTGAGGCCGACCCTGACCTGCGCGTCGCGGTGATATATGGCAATGGCGACCGGCTCTACACCGTCGGCGCCGATATTCGCGAGATGGAGCCGTTTACCCACATGGCCGACCGCCACGACGAGACTATGCAGTGGCTCAGCAACGTGCATGCCGTCCTCGACCTGATCGACCAGTCCTCGAAGGTCTTCATCTGCGCGATGAAAGGCATCTCGTATGGCGGCGGCCTCGAGATAGCGGGCGCGTGCGACATCCGCGTGGCCGCGCAAGACGCGCGCTTCGCGATGCCTGAGGTCAAGTTGGGGATCATTCCCGGCTATGGCGGCACGCAGCGTTTGCGGCGATTGATTGGCATTGGGCATACGCTGGCGCTGGTGCTGGGTGCGCAGGAAATCGACGCCGAGACCGCGAATCGCTGGGGGCTTGTGGATATCGTGACACCGCGCGGTGAGGCGGAACTCACGGCGCTCCAACTGGCTCAGAACATCGCAAGCTATGCTCCGGTGGCGCTTACCGCCGCCAAGCGGGCCATCCGAGACGGCGGCGACCTGACGCTTTCGGATGGACTGGCGCAGGAGCAGGAGCATTTCATAGACTGCACGGCCTCCTCCGACTTCGCCGAAGGGCTGCAAGCCTTCCTGCAGAAGCGCGCGCCGCGGTTCAGCGGCGTGTGAGGTTCTGCTGTTTCCTTCCCTGGCCCGCGACCACCCCTCCCGCATACGGAGCGTGGGCCACGGGAGGGATTTTGCTTTTCTGAACGGCGCCACCCGCAAGCAGGTTAAGGGCGCTCAGGAGTGGTCGGCGTGGCCTTCTTGTTTGCCTGCCTGTGGGAAGTATTCGTCGGCCTTTTTGTTGTCGAAATAGGTCTGGAAGCCACATACATTACAGCGTGTCGTGGTGGTCTTCGCGAGGGGGAACAGGGGAATCCAGAAGACCGTGAAGCTGCGCCGGGTGCGGATAAATGTGTGATAGGTTCTCTGCTGGCACTTATCACAGGTATACATCAATTGCCCCAAGGCATTCTTGCGTGTGCGATAGCCCGTGATGATCATAGTTCTGTTCTCTCTGTTGCACGACTGGCTGGGGCATGCCCCATGATTCTGAGTGCGTCCAAGCGAGCTTAGCGGCGTTGCACGCAGCTAGTATACAGGCGTTCGGCATATAAAGCAATAACGTTGTCGTCGCGCCGTCGCTCTCGCTATACGGGGATGATCTCGGCGGTGGGCTGGCCATCGGTGATGGTCAACAGCGCGATGGTGCAGGTTGGCTGCTGGCGGCGGTCCATCGCACTGCCGGGCAATAACTATGCATACATCATAGAGGATTCGGCGTGTGGTGTCGCGTGGCGGTATCCGCGGATGCTCGAACGCTACGGGTTATTGGGAAATGAGTAGAAGACCGTGCGCCTATTTTCCCATCACCACAAAGGTAAACGCGGTGAAGGCGAAGGGAAGCGCCAGGATAAAGAGCATCACCAGCAGCCCGCGCGGGTTGCCGAAGTTGATCGTCCAGCCGAGGCCAACGCGCCGCTCGACAAAGATCGCCGGATCGTTGGAGTTGACGTAGATGCCGCCGAACTTCCAGTAGCGGTCATCCATCCGGTCGGTCGCGTTCGCGCTATTGCCGCCGAGCCGCGAGCCGCCCTGGCCCGTCGTGATAGCCAGCCAGATGGCGCCGCCCAGCACCACCACGACGACGCCAATCACCACCCACAAGATCCAGTTGGTATTGGCGTAGCCATTCAGCGCCGACTGT
>JAICKD010000121.1 GCA_025928125.1 Ktedonobacterales bacterium | reverse complement strand
GGCGGTGATGGTGAAGTCACCGGAGTTCGCGCCAGCAAGGGCGACGATGGTGACATGCAGAGCAGCCGTCCCGGTGTTGGTCACCGTGACGCTCTTCGCCGCGCTGGTCGTGCCAGTGTTCTGGTTGCCGTAGTTCAGGCTAGCTGGGTTGAAGCTGACCACTGGCGCCGCCGAAGCGCCTGTGCCAGTCAGCGGGACGGTCTGCGGGCTGCTCGGCGCGTCATCCACGAAGGAGAGCAAGGCGCTGCGGGCGCCTGTCGCGCCGGGGGTGAAGGTCACGCTAACCGTGCAGGTGGCCCCAACGGTAACGGTGGCCCCGGTGCAGGTATCGGCGGTGATGGCGAAGTCGCCTCCATTCGTCCCGGTCAGTGTGACCGAGGTGACGTGCAGGGCAACCACGCTACTATTGGTGGCGGTGACGGTCTGGGCCGCGCTGGTGGTGGATACCGTCTGACTGCCAAAACTGACGCTCGTCGGATTGAAGCTGATCCCCGATGTGGCGCCATTTCCAGTCAGCGCAACAGCCTGTGGGCTAAGTGGCGCATCATCGGTGAAGGAGAGCGAGGCGCTCCGGTTGCCGACGATAGTTGGTGTGAACGTCACACTGACTGTACACGTCGCATTCGGCGCCAGTACCGCGCTATTGCAGGTATTGGCGGTGATGGCGAAGTCGCCCGAGTTCGTGCCAGTGAGGACAACGGTGGTCATGTGCAGATTGGCCGTGCCGGTGTTCTTGGCGGTCACCGTCTGGGCGGCGCTGGTCGTGCCAACGCCCTGGTTGCCAAAGCTCACGCTGCTGGGCGTGAACCCAATCGCGGCGGCGCTTCCCAGCGGCCCATTGTACACATTCGAGACTACAACGTCGTCGAAGTAGGTCGTGGCGCTGGCGGCGTCGTTCCAGAGGAAGAGCTTGCTGAGGTTGTTGGTGGCCGAAAGGTCGCCCGTGATGCCACCGAGCCGGTTCCCGTTGAGCCAGACATTGCCCGCGCCACCATTGGCTGCCGTCGCCTCGTTCAACTCGATCTCCAGCGAGTACCATGCGTTCGCCTGGATCAGGTTGGTGCTGCTGTAGTAGTCGAAGCGGGTACGCGCGCCGTTCCAGAAGTAGACGTCGAAGCCATGGCTGCCCGCATCGTAGACCACCGCCCACAGGTTGTTCCCCGCAGTATCGGTGGCGGAGGCCAGGCTGAAGGAAGCGCTGGCGTTGGTGATGCGGAAGTAGAGCCGGGTGAAGGTGTGCGCCTGCGCCCCGCCGGTCAGACTCTGCGAGGTGATGACGTACTGGTTGGCGCCGTTGGTCATCGCCAGCGCGTCTGACCCGCTATTCACCACACTGGTCTGGACGGTCGCCGAGCCGGTCCCGGCGGGAGCCGACCACTGGCTGAGGTTGCCGCTCTCGAAGCCATCTTGCAGATAGACGCCGACCTGCATCCCAGAGCCGCTGAGGGCGACACTCTGTGGGCTGCCCGGCGCGTCATCCGCGAACGAGAGCGAGGCGGTGCGGCTGCCTGCCGCCGTTGGCTTGAAGGTGACACTAACCGTGCAGGTGGCATTGGCGGCAACTGTCGCCCCCGAGCAGGTATCGGTGCTCTTAGCAAAGTCGCCCGCGTTCGTCCCGGTGAGCGTCACCGAGGTCACGTGCAGGCTGGCATTGCCAGTATTCGTCACAGTGATGCTCTGCGCCGCGCTCGTCGTGCCAACGCCCTGATTCGCGAAGGTCAGGCTGGGCGGAGTAAAGCTGATCCCCGGCGCCAGGGTAACGCCTGTGCCGTTGAGCGCGACGGTCTGCGGGCTGCCCGCCACATCATCGACGAAGGTGAGCGTGGCGCTGCGCGCGCCCGTCGCGGTCGGGGAGAACGTCACGCTGATGCTACACGCCGCGAGAGGCGCCACTGACGCTCCAGTGCAGGTGTCGGCGCTCTTGGCGAAGTCGCCCGCGTTCGTCCCGGTGAGCGTCACCGAGGTCACATGCAGGGCCGCTGTGCCGTTATTGATCACGGAGATGGTCTGCGCCCCGCTGGTCGTGCCAATGCCCTGACTGGGGTAGGTCAGGCTCGTCGGGTTGAAGCCAATCGCTGGCGCGACGCCTGTGCCAGCTACCGCGAAGGTCTGCGGACTGCCAGCGGCATCGTCGGTAAAGCTAAGCGCGGCATTCCGTCCGCCCACATCTGTCGGGGAGAAGGTCACACTGACGGTGCAGGTGGCATTCACCGCAACGGTCGCCCCGGTGCAGGTATCGGCGCTCTTGGCGAAGTCGCCCGCGTTGGTGCCAGTCAGCGTCACCGAGGTGATGTGCAGCGTGGCGTTGCCAGTATTCGTGACGGTCACAGTCTTCGCCGCGCTGGTTGTGCCGGTGTTCTGGTTGCCAAAGCCCAGGTTGGCCGGATTGAAGCCGACCGCCGGGCCGACGGCGACGCCCGTGCCGCTGAGCGTGACACTCTGCGGGCTGCCAGCGCCGTCGTCGGTGAAGCTGAGCGTGGCGTTGCGGCTACCCACGGCTGTCGGGGAGAAGGTCACGCTGGCCGTGCAGGTGGCATTCACCGCGATCGCTTGCCCGGAGCAGGTATCGGCGGTCTTGGCGAAGTCGCCAGTATCCGATCCGGTGATGCTGACGGCGCTGATATGCAGTGTCGCGCCGCTCGCGTTGGTCAGTGTCACGGTCTTCGCCGCGCTGGTCGAGCCGATGTTCTGATTGCCAAAGCTCAGGCTCGCCGGGTTGAAGCTGGGGGGCGACCCACCGCTGTTGACCGTGCCATTATCGTGATCGGAGACGATCACATCGTCGTAGTAGATCGTCGTGCCAGCCGCCTCGTTCCAGAGCGTGAGGGCGTTGATCGGCGTGGCGGCAGTGAAGTTCCCACTCACCCCGGTCTTCCCAGTCAGCGCATTCGTCTGTAAGGCTCCGTTGAGCCAGACATTGCCGACACCGCTCGTCGCCTGGTTCATCTGAATCTGCAACCCGTACCAGGTGTTGGCGGTGATCAGGTTGGGAGCGCTGTCGAATTCAACGGTACTGCCCGTGTTGGTTCGGAAATAGACATCGATGCCGTGGCTACCGCCATCATAGATAGCCACCCAGCTGTTATTGCTGGGGGTGCTGCCATCGGTCGCCGAGGCAAGCGTCGAGGTCGCGCTGGCGTTGCTGACCTGGAAGTAGAGACGAGTATAGGTATTGGCCCCAGGGCTATTGACCAGGTTCTGCGTGAGCGTCACTAACTGGTTGGATCCGCTGGGATCAATCAGTTGGGCGGAGTAGGTGCCATTGTGGACATTCGGGCCTGTGACGACGCCCGCCGACCCGGTGCCGAACGGACCATTCCACTGTGTCAGGTTGCCAGACTCGAAATTATCTTGCAGATAGGTGCCGGGTGGCGGCGGTGGTGGCGGCGGTGGCGGCGTGCCACCGTTGAAGTTGTAAAAGATATTGGCGGTCATCTGCTGGATGCCAGCGTTGGCGGTGTTCCGCCCGCCGAAGTTATCCAGACCCCAGCTAAATTCGATGGAACCCGCCGCGAAGATACGCGCGCCACTGGCGGCGGTGTAGATGGTGGACTGGGCGATTTCGGCGCCATTGTCGCCCTGCACGAGAGAGTTCGAGAGGATTTGGAGACCAGCCGGGCTGTAGGTATGGTACTGCTGGTACTGAGCAGGAGGACTGGTACTCGGATCGGTAAAGGAGTTGTCGAACTCATAACCGACGATGCCAGGGACCGACGTGCCGTTGACGAAGCCGGTGTTGGCAAAGACCCAGTTCGATGCGTTGGTGACGACGTAGGGCCGCCCATCAGGGGTATTGTTCTCATCCAGGAACATGACGCCGACCAGGGCCAGTTCCGGTTTGTTGACCGGATCGTCCCTGAATCTGGTAGTGACAATGGAGTTGTTGACATTCCATTGAGGGTCAGGTCCAGGCGCCTGATTGATAGTGGCGAAGTCCTTATAGCCCACCATGACGCGATCTGGCACGCCCTGCGCGTTCGGCTCGAAGCGGACCTGCCAGTAGACATCGTTGGCGCCAAAGAACCCGACATTCACGCCCGCGTTGATCGCCGCCTGGACGTTGTCGCGCATTGCCTTCGACCAGTATTCGTCGTGGCCGACCGAGAGAAACGCTTTATGGTTGGTGAGCGGGTTGGTGTTAAGGTCGGTATCGATATCGGTCGTATAGGTCATGTCGAAGCCGTTTTTCTCGGCCCAACGCAACATCGGATACTCATACCAGAGGAAGTGGCCCGCGCCATTGCTGTCGCCGGGATTGAAGGGCCGGTCGAACGAGACCTTGGTCGCGTGAGGGTAATGATAGGTTGGATCATTGACAGTGTTGTTGTAGAGGCTGGTCATGCCATAGGTGTTATACGCCTCGTACGTGGTGACGCTGGTCTGGAAAACGAAGTCCTCGTGTCCGCCATCATTGCGCACATTGAAGAAGATGAAGCTCTTATCGCCGCTAGAGCCAGTCAGCTTGGCAAGGTAGACGCCAGTCACCCAGTTGGAGGGTACAGCCAGCGAGGCGGTGACTTGCCAGTTGCAGACGACAATGCCGGTCACTGGATCAGGGTTCGGGATTGGCTGTTGCTGTCCGGGGAAGGTCGTACCCAGCCTTTCCATTTTGCGCGCGCCGGTGCCGCCATACCAGCCCATGCGGTAGATATCAATCGTCAGGGTGGCGGAGGTTGTGGTGACATAGAAGTTCACCGTCTGCCCGTGGTTGACGCTGATCGGCGAGGAATAGCCCGAGAGCGCCGTCGGGCTGAGATTGGCGCTGAAGTCGTCCCAGGTGGAGTCGCCCGGCTGGGTATTCTCGATCTGGATAGCGTTAGACGCCGCCGATACTTGCGGCACGCCAGATACAAATGCGCTGCCGACGCTTAGACCAAGCCCGGCAAAGACGATGATACACAGTACAGCGGCTCGTTGCCACGCCGCAAACGAGCCTCGAACTGTCTGGCGCACGCGCGGCGCCTTCTTCTGCGACCCCATGAAATAACCCCTCTAAACACCATATCGCCCGCTTGCCGTGAGCGTCTTCCGAACACGCCAGACACGCGCCAGAAGCATGTCCGAAGCATGTCTGGCGAAGGGCGCAATCCAAACCATTTACCCTAGAGTAGCAATCAGCGATGCGCAACGTATGTGCAGTCGCGTGTAACTTGGGTGCAGAGAGGGCATGTCTGGTACCGAAATCGTGAATACACCAATACGGCGCGGAGGCGGAAAAGCAGCGCGCCAATGCTCCATCAATCGCACGCACACGTGGCGTCAATCTTGTGTCATGACGCAGTGCTGCTGAGGTAGCGGCGTGCTATGCTAGCAATGGGTCTAAATAGGGAACTGCCAATGTCGGTCAAGTAGCTAGCAGGGTAAAAATCCCATGGCTAGTATGCTGGTTGCGGCACAGGAGGTTAGCCTGTGGATGTAGATATAGATCGGCTGGAACTTGTGGCATGTACTCCACAGCCGATACGGCGAGGCGCATTCAATCCGAACGTGCTCTTGCCATTTGGATGCGCCACAGATCACCTTTTCAGCGCTATGGACGATTTCATAAATTTCCTTGGTTTCGTGAATAGCCAATTGCATACCAGACAAATGCCCCGACTCGAATCATTGCTCATGCCCGCGAATTTCAGTAGCGTAGTGAGCGAATATATGAACGTGACCATCCCGAAATATTGTAGTTCACTTGCCAGAAACACCTATCACAATGGTCATCCTGATCTGTTACCCGCTGGCTTGTTTCCTAACAACTCGGTGCAATACAGCCACAAGGGCATTGAGATAAAAGCATCTCGCTATCTGAAGAACTGGCAGGGCCACAATGCTGAAGAGAGCTGGCTCATGGTCTTTGTCTTCGACAGCAATCGACCAAATGACCATACGCAGCCGAAACTGATCCACCCCAAACCGTTCCGCTTCATCAAGGTGGTTGGAGCGCAGCTTGAACAGAGTGACTGGAAAGAGCAGCCTCGCGGAGATACAAGTAGGAGAACAGCAACCGCCACGATTCTGCCATCTGGTTATGACAAAATGGAGGCCAACTGGATCTACCGCGACCTTGATGGTGACGAGAAGGAGCCTGAGATGCCTGATGAAGAGACAACATTGCATTGATTAACGATGATCTTGCCATTACTCGGGGATCAGGGTCGTCTGAACCACGGTTTCATGTCGGCGACTCCCATGCGTAATGACTTCGGCTTCTTCTTCGAGTCTCTCCAGTGTCTGCTGGCTGATCGTGCGAACACGCAATGCAGTTAGCGCTGGTATGGCATATTCGCTCATGTCGAAATAGTCGATGTATCGCTCGACACCGACACATGTAAGCCCCATCGCTTCAGCGGCGGCCACGGTCGATCCAGAACCCATGAATGGATCCGCGATGATGCCTGTTCCGAGTGGCAACGCGGCCCATACGAGTTGGCGCATCAATGACTGTGGCTTCAAGCTGGGATGATGAGCAATATCTCGCTCGCGCCTGGGCGTGCGCTCACTCACTACGACATCACTGAATGGCTTGCCATCTGGCAATCTCCGCAATGCGCCCGTTTGAAACTCGCGCAGACAGTCGCTTACCCGCATTTTGGGAAGAAGCGGCTTGCGCAAGATACCCCACGGCTCATAGCAGCCACGTGGCAGCGAGCACACGTCGGGGAACTCGTCTTCAGCGTTCTTGGGGCGATCTCCTCCGCGCAGAGTCCGCACCAGACGAATGAATTCACCACGAAACTCAAGGCCGCCCTCAACGAGAGAAGAGAAGACCAGTTGCGAGAGGAATGCATTGCTCGCGATGAAGACATGGCCACCGGGACGCAGAGCATGCACTACTGATCGCGCCCATTCAACAAAGAACCTTCTCAGGACAACTCGCTCCGTTGAGTTGAGGGCAGTGAATCGCGGCAATGGCGCCCGCTCATGTCCATCGAAGGACGGCGGGATGCGCCAGATGCCGCCATTCCCATTCGCGCGTTTCTCGATCTGGTCGAAGTTATATTCTTTGACACCATACGGTGGATCGGTAATGATAGCATGCAGGCTATTCTCAGAAATGCTGCCTAACCACTCGAAGCAATCAGCATGAATGGCAAGCGAACCGCCATGTTGTCGCCATCGATATGCAAGCGTATAAGGCGCCCACTCTGGCGCCACACGCAAAGAATCCTGATCGTTTGCTACTGCATTGCTCAGTGGGATCTGATGAACAACTGACTTTGCCTTATTCGTTAACCCAGCCCTTATCGCTGCTTGTGTTGATTTTGCCATTGACACGCCCCGATTTCCCACAACAACTTCTTGATTACTATAACGCATTGCTGGCCTCCTTTTGTTCTACCTCGCCAGAATCATCTGCTCGTTTATACATTTCGGGTTTAGTGGCCTCTATCATCTACTATTTGTCGCGTTGCCGGAGAATATAGGAAAACAAATCTTGTATGCCGCTCTCTTAAGATTCTCGATTACCCTTCAGATTGCGGTGATCGCGAACCGGTAGCTCTGCCGTGCGTATGTACTGCCCTATTGCCCCAATCTTGCGCTGTGCAACTCATGTGATAAACTATCAGGGTGAAATTGCACAGCATTCCGGCGTGGCCAAGCGGTAAGGCAGTGGACTTTGGATCCACGATCCCAGGTTCGAATCCTGGCGCCGGAGCCAGTCTATCTTGAGCGCAACGAAGCGCGCTGGCGGTTCGTGTCCGCGATAACAGCAGCGCCAATGATTCAGGATGTGCCGATACTGAGCAAGTACTGGCAACGCGGCAATCAACCGTGATCCGCCGCATATACAGGGAGTGAACGCAATTCGTATGAGGCCTGTCGGGGTTCTCCTCC
>JAICKD010000286.1 GCA_025928125.1 Ktedonobacterales bacterium | reverse complement strand
TGGTGATGGCAAGCTCTACGCGCTCGACGCCAACTCTGGCCAGGTCAAGTGGAAGTTCAGCATTGCCAACCAGAGCGTCTCTGGCGACTGGACCTCGGTAGTGAATGGGCGCGTCTACCTGGGCATGAGCGATGGCCGCATCTACGCGCTCAATGCGGGCAACGGCCAGATCGTCTGGAAGACCCAGACCAGCGCGGCGGTTACCTCACCCGCCATCGGCCTGTAGAGACTTCTGACCCCTGACCTCATCCCCATCCCCTCTCCCACGGGGAGAGGGGATGGTCATCTATGGCCATCGTGGCTAGACACCACCATGGTCGCCTATGCCCTCCCCTCGTAGGGGAGGGTGGCCGAAGGCCGGGAGAGGTCTGAGCATCAATACCGAATAGGCGACAAAAAGGCGTGCTACGTTCGCAACGATGGCGCGCCTTTTTGCTGCATCGAATCCCTGGAACAGCGAGTTTTTCTCTGTATGGAGAACCAGATCACATTTACCCGGCGCGGAGTATGGGCTGGCGCGCGCGCCGCTCTACCAGTCGCGTTGGGCGCGGGCGCCTTCGGGATCGTCTTTGGTGTTCTCGCGCGGCAGACGGGGCTGAGTCTGGCCGAGGCGCTGCTGATGAGCGCGATTGTCTTTGCCGGCGCGTCGCAACTGGTGGCGCTGGGCCTCTGGGTCACGCCACTGCCCGTTGGTGCGCTGATCCTGACCACGCTGATCGTCAACCTGCGCCATGTGCTGATGGGAGCATCGCTCCACCCCTGGCTGGCGAAGCTGCCACGCGGGCGTATCTATGCCTCACTCTTCTTCATGGTAGACGAAAGCTGGGCGCTCACGCTGGGCGCGCTGACCGGTGGCGGAGGCGATGGCGCGTTTCTGCTCGGCAGCGGCCTGATGCTCTACGTCTTCTGGGGAACGGCCACGGCCATCGGCGAGTTGGCGGGCGGTCTGGTCACCGATCCGACGCAGTGGGGACTGGATTTCGCCTTCACGGCGGTCTTTCTGGCGCTGCTGGTGGGGTTGTGGCGGGGCAAGTCCGATCTGCTGCCCTGGCTCGTGGCGGCGGTCGTCGCGGTCGTCGCGGCGCAGTGGCTCCCCGGCAAATGGTATATCCTCCTTGGCGGGCTGGCCGGGAGTCTGGTGGGAGCGTTCCGCCGTGCGGATTGACCCGGTCGCGCTGCTCACAATCCTGGGGATGGGCGCCGTCACCTACGCGACCCGCATCGGCGGCTTCTGGCTGCTCGGGCGCGTCACCCCGACGAAGCGCGTCGAGGCATGGATGCGCGCGATTCCAGGCGCGGTGCTGGTCTCGCTGATCGCCCCGGCGTTGCTGGTGGCGGGCGTCGTCGGCTTCATCGCCGCGACTGCCACCGTCTTGATCGCCGCGCGGACGCATCGGCTGCTCCCGGCGCTGGTGGCGGGCGTCGTCATCGTCGCGGTGGCGCGGCTGGTGTTTCACGCTGGCTGAAAGCGGGCAATCTTCCAGTCACTCTAGCCGTCTTGAGTCACCCCATCCCACTTTTACATACGAGTGGGATTCCTGCCATCTGTGCGTCAACCCGTGACGGAAAAGCTCGCGGGCCACGATGTGGTCATCGTCACGCGAAGAGATATGGGTGCGCGGCCCAGCGGGTCAAACGGGCCAGGGATCTCGCCGCAGCCCTGAGCGCATCGTTCGCCGGTGACGGTCCCATGGTCCTCGATGTGGTGGTTGGGTCAAGCGAATCTCCGCTGTGCTGATGTCAGCGTTGTGCTATGTAGCGTGACATAATGCGTGTGGCGACTGTTGCCAGCCTCCTCTTACCCAGGCCGATGAGCGAGCGACAAGGAGCACCCCCATGCCACACGTGCGCCTTCCCGAGTTTACCATGCATTACTACGAGCAGGGGACCGGCCCTGAGCCTATCATCTTCGTACACGGATTCATCAGCACCTACTCGTGGTGGCTGCCGACGCTGGAACTGCTTTCCCAGAGCGACTATCACGCCTATGCGGTAGACTTGCGCGCGTGCGGCGAGTCTGACCAGATCGACACGGGGCATACCGTCGCGCAGCAAGCCGATGACCTGCACGCCTTTGTGGAGGCGCTTGGGCTGGAGCGGTTCACGCTGGTGGGACACTCGCTCGGCGGCGGCATTTCGATGCACTACGCGCTCAAGCATCAGGACCGGCTGAAGGCGCTGGTGCTGGTCGACCCGCTGGGGCCAAGCGGCACGACGCTCACGCCAGAGAACACGGCATGGGTCAACGCGCAGCAGGGCAACCCTGAGGGTGTCCGCCTGCTTGTGCTCGGCGCCTTTGCCACGCCACCCACGGGCGCCTATCTGGAGCGGCTCGTCGATGAGGGCGTGCGCTGGGACAAGCCAATCTATCTGGGCATGATGGACGATATGGCGGCGGTGCGTATCGCGGATCAGCTCGGCGCGATCAGTGTGTCAACGCTGGTGACATGGGGCGACAAAGACACCATCATCCCGTTCCCCGCGATTGTCGAGACGTTCACCAGCATTCCGGGCTGCAGCCTGGAGGTCTGGCATGGCGTCGGCCATTCTGGGCCAATCGAGATTCCCGAGCGCTTCACCGCCCTGCTGACGCGGTTCATGCGCGAGGCAATTGCGCCAAAGGTGTCGGCAGGGTAGCGGTAGCGTCGCAAGGGCGCTATGACCTGTACAGCTTTTTAACACTTCCTTAACTTTGCTCCGGTATCGTCTATGAGGCGGCATAGAGCGGCGCGATTGGCGTGGCTCCATCGGCCGTGTGGCGCGCCGTGCGCCTTTCTGGTACGGCGCCAAGAAAGGACGATTATCCGTGAAGCCCTCGACAGCGTATCTCATCGGCGGCATCATCGCTTTGGTCTGCATTGCGCTCGGAATCTACTACCTTATCCCTGGCATCAATCACGTCCTCGCCGACCCACCGCAGACGCAGCACATCAAACACACCCTCGTCTTCTTCGCTCTGGCAATCGTCGCCCTCATCGGAGCGCGGTTCGCCGCCAACTCCAAAGCGTCGTCGTAGTTGTCGTTGCTATCAGCGCCGATAGCCAGTTTGAAGGATTGCCCTGATGGATGCCGTGCGTGTCGTGCTTCTGGCCCTGTTGCAGGGCGTCGCCGAGCTTTTTCCCGTCAGCAGCCTTGGCCATACCGTCATCATCCCCGGCCTGCTCGGTTGGGGCGACCTGTTGCGCAGCGACACGTTTCTGCCGCTGGTCGTCACGCTCCATCTGGGTACCGCGCTGGCGCTGCTGACCTTCTTCTGGCGCGACTGGGTGAATCTGCTCCGGGGTGGGGTGAAGGTGCTCATCGCTGGAAGGTTTACCCCGGATGTCGATCCACATGGCTATGGGCGCCAACTGGCCCTGGTGATTGTCGGGACGCTGCCCGCCGGTCTGATTGGCGTGCTGTTTCAGACTAAGCTTGAGGCGCTGTTTGGCGCGCCTATCCTGGCGGCGGCGTTTCTCTGCATGAATGGCGCGGTGCTGCTCGCCGCGGAGCGCCTGACCCGGCGGCAACGCCTGCTCCACGCGCAATCCATCAATAAGAGTGGCGTAACGCTGGGGGCCACCGCGCTGCACGGTGGCGCCTACAAGTCTCCTGATGACGTGACCCGCGCGGCGGACGACGCCGAGTTCGATCAATCGCTGCACGAGATGAGTTTTGTGCAGGCGGCGCTGATCGGCTTGGCGCAATCATTTGCGCTGTTCCCCGGTATCTCGCGCTCCGGCGTCACGATGGTCGCCGGGATGAGCATTGGGCTGAGCCATGAGTCTGCGGCGCACTTCTCCTTTCTGCTGGCGACGCCGATCATCCTGGCGGCGGGTCTGCTCGAGGTTCCCAAGCTCTTCGGCGCGGGGGCGCAGACGCTGGCGCTGGCACTTATCGGCGGCGTGATCGCGGGCGTGGCGGCGTATCTCTCGGTGCGCTTCCTCATGCGCTACTTCGAGACGAAATCGCTCGACCCCTTTGCCTACTACTGCATCGGCGCAGGCCTGCTGGCGTTCGGCTTCTTCCTGGCGCAATACCTCGGCCTGCTCCCCTGAGTCGTTGTGGCGGGGAATCGCTTGTGCGAAGATGGATGCTGGATGCTGAAATGCGGGTCGCACCGGAGGTTCTCCATGCCCGACTATGGCCAGCCGCTCCAATTCGGCTATTTTCTGATTCCCGACGCCAGCGATATCGCTGGACTAATGCGCCTGGCACGCCAGGTGGATGAGCAAGGCATCGACCTGATTGGTATCCAGGACCACCCGTATCAACGCCGCTTTCTCGATACCTGGATGCTGCTGCCAGCGATTGCGACACAAACACGGCGCGTCCGCATCTTCCCCGATGTCGCGAGCCTTCCGCTTCGTCCGCCCGCTGTTCTGGCGAAGGCAGCCGCTTCGCTCGACCTGCTGAGTGGCGGGCGCTTTGAGCTGGGGCTGGGCGCTGGCGCTTTCTGGGACGCCATCGTGGCGATGGGTGGCCCCCGGCGGAGTCCGCGTGAGGCGCGCGCGGCGCTGGAAGAGGCGCTGACGGTGCTGCGGCTGATGTGGAGCGACCAGCGGGGCGTCCGATTTGCGGGGCAATACTACTCGCTGGCGGGAGTACACCCTGGGCCGCAGCCTGCCCATCCCATCAGCATCTGGATTGGCGCGACCGGGCCGAAGATGCTCAATCTGATCGGGCGCAAGGCCGATGGCTGGGTTCCGTCGTCCGCCTATGTGACGCCGGAGCGTCTGCCCGCATTGCAGCGGATGATTGATGAGGGCATCCAGAGCGCCGGACGCCACCCTGCCAGCGTGCGTCGTATCTACAACGTGATGGGCCGCATCAGCGATGGCCCCTCCGGCGACTTTCTGGATGGGCCAGTGGAGCAGTGGGTGGATGAGTTGACCGCGCTGTCGCTCGAGCAGGGCATGGACACGTACATCTTCGCCCCGTCTAGGGACCCAGCCGAGCAGCTCGCGCGCTTCGCCAACGAGGTGATTCCAGCGGTGCGCGAACAGGTGGCCAGGGCGCGGGCAGGCGCCGACGCCTGACGCGCCGGGTGAAAGAGAGCAGTTACACGAAGCGGGTGACCAGGAAGGCGAAGGCCGCGCGTTCACGATGGAAGATAGATGCCAACAAACTCGCTTGGGCTGAGAATTGGAATGTCTCGAAATGGGTTCAGCACGAGCAGGTCGTTGTCCCCACTCAGAATGCAGGTCGCATGCCCATCTATCGCCGCCTCCAGCACATGATTATCTTTAGGATCACGGCAGACAGTTATCTGTTCAGTTGTCACGACGAACTCAGCCATGGTGAGATATGCTGCCAGGAATTCATCTCGCAGATTCCCAGTGATATATCGGGCCATCTTGGGACGCAAAAGCACGTCTCGCAAC
>JAICKD010000814.1 GCA_025928125.1 Ktedonobacterales bacterium | reverse complement strand
CCCTTGCGCTGGGGATGAAAGTCCTCTTCGACGCCGAGATTTATCTGCTGCTCGCCGCAGCGGAACCAGACGCCGCCCCGCGCCGCCAGCGCCGGTGGCTTCGCTAGCTCCTCCAGCCCCAGCACGCCGCCATAGAACGCCCGCGCCTGCCCCTCCATACCACGCGGCATCGCCAGTTGCATATGATCCAGCGCGAGGATGACGGTATCGTCGTTAGCGTTTCGTGTCTCGCTCATGTGTTGCTCCATATCTTGGCACGTTGGGCGGCTGGCGGCTGAAGCCGCGCCTATGGGCCTCACAGCGTTCGGCCGCAGAGCCCGCCTGCGCGGGCTGTTCAGACGATACTCTCACTGTACTCTCGCTGGCGGGTAGATCGTTGAAACCCGCGACGGCGGGTTTTGTGGCGGAGCGCAGCGAGGCCGTTCAGGCGCGGTTTTAACCGCCAGCCTGTCTTGCTATCCCGTATATCTAAAATCTATGAAACCGCATCGCCGCCTGTGTTTTGAGCGTACCCGAGTTTGCGCTATAATGCCAGCCATTGTAAGCGATAGACAGTATCGGACTTTTCGATAGGGAACGGCGCAAGGCGGAACATGACGCTCGATCAGTTGGAGACATTCGTCTACATCGCCCGCACGCATAGCTTCTCGCGGGCCGCCGTGGTGCTTGGCCTGGCGCAGCCGACGTTGAGCGGGCGCATCAGCGCGCTCGAAGGCGAGCTGGGGTCGCAGTTGTTTCTGCGCCACGGCCACACGCTGGAGCTGAGCGAGACTGGGCGGGCGCTGCTACCGTACGCCGAACGGATGCTGGCGCTACGGACGGAGGGCGTCGCCGAGGTGCAGCGGCTCGCGCTGGGCGGGCTGGGGCGGCTCACACTCGGGGCGAATCTCAGCGCCAGCCAGTATCTCGTTCCCCGGCTGATCGAGCTATTTCACCACCAGCATCCCGACGTGCCGATTCGCGTGCGCACGGCCACCAGTCCCGCGCTGATGGAGAGCCTGCTCGACGGCGTGATTCAGCTTGCCATCTGCTCGCAGGCGCAGCTCGAGCCGCGCGCTCAGGTGCTCTGGAGCTATAGCGATCCGCTGCTGCTGGTCGCCAGCCGCGACCACCCGCTGGCGCGTCAGGGCGAGTGCTCCCGCGCCGACCTCGCCCACCACACCATCCTCTCGACGCAGGCCGGGCCAACGCGCCTGGGACTGCGCCACGTCCTACCACCAGACGACGCGACGCCGATTGCCATCGAGGCGAACGCGGGCGAGGTGATGACCCAGCTGCTGCGGCGTGGGCTGGGCGTCACCGTCTTGCCCGCCATCGCCGTCTGGGATGAGCTAGAGCGTGGCGAGCTGGTCAGCATCCGCGTGCGCGACGCCACCTTGCCGCCCTATGACGTGGCGCTGGTCCAGTGGAGCGGGCGGGCGCTCTCCCCAGCGGCGACGGCCTTCGCCGAGATGGTGCATGGCATACGGGTGCCGGAGGTGTTGAGCGGAGGGCAGTGAGATGTGTCATCCTCCACAATAGGCTGCTTTGCTGGCCAGTCTTGGACTCTATCATATATAATGACGCCACTGTGCGGCACGGCATGGGCGGACGCAGGCCCGAGAAGGGAAGACCAACGTGGTAGATGCAAACGGCGCGGCGCGACGCGCTGAGCGTGGCATTGGCGCGAGTGATGAGACAGCCGACGAGCTCCACGAGGCTGGCAAGCGCGAAGTCGAGATGTATATCCGCACCTACCAGACGTTGCTGCGTAGCTCTGGCGAGGTGGGCCTCAAGGCGCTCGTCCAGGCGCACTACAACATCGACTCCGTGCTGCATCCCCAGGCGCGCTCCAGCGATCCCGATATGTCCGCGTTCATCTACACCGTG
>JAICKD010000371.1 GCA_025928125.1 Ktedonobacterales bacterium | reverse complement strand
CCCTACGCCGAATCGAAGCTGATGGCTGAGCGGATGTTGGCTACCATTGCGTCCGCGCGCGATCTGGTCTGCACCTCGCTCCGTTACTTCAACGCAGCGGGCGCGACCGAACGCAACGGCGAGGCGCACAACCCGGAGACACATCTCATCCCGCTGGTGCTGCAAGCAGCCGAGCAAGGCGCGCAGTTCAGCATCTTTGGCACAGATTATCCTACCCCTGACGGCACGACGATCCGCGACTACGTGCATGTCGCCGATCTGGCCCAGGCCCACCTGCTCTCGCTGACCCGCGAGCAACCAGGCCTGCGTATCTACAACGTCGGCACTGGCATGGGCTACTCGGTGCGCCAGGTCGTTGACGCGGCGCGAGCGGTCTCCGGCATCGATTTCCCCGTTCGTGAGGAACCGCGCCGTCCGGGCGACCAGATCGTGAGCGTGGCCCGCGCCGAGCGCATCAGGGCCGAGCTAGGCTGGCAGCCGCGCCACACCGCCATCCAGGATATCCTCGCCAGCGCCTGGGCCTGGCGGCAGCGCCATCCCCACGGCTACGGTGAAGAGAAATAGCAGACCGATCCTATGGGCGCATCAGCTCTGCCAGACATCGGCGATGGTCGTCGCGTGCGCCGCCTCGTTGGTGAATGATACGCCCACCAGCGCCTCGACGGTGCGCAGAACATCATAGTGGTTGATGGTCTCGGGGTATTCTCCGGCCTGAACGTGCGCGCCGACGAACAGCGTCGGGATGTGGTTGGCGTCTGAGCCGTCGTCCTCGTCCCACGTCACGATCAGCAGGCTGTTGTGTGTCAGCGCCCACTGCGCGTAGTCGCCCACATTCTGTCGCAGCCACGCCTCCGCCTCCGCGATACTGCCAGAGTGCATATCGTGCAACTGATTCGGCACGACGAAGGCGACGGTCGGAAGCTGGCCGAAGTCCGTCGGGAAGCTGGTGAAAGGCTGATTGCTCATAGCAGGCACATTCGCGAAGTCTACCCAGGGGTTATGCTTGCGGGCGTAGAGTTGATCGGCTGTGCCGTTATCGCAGCCGGTGAAGGCCGCCGCTGGCATGCTCTCGGAATAGCCAGTGAAGCTCATGCCGTGGGCGATCAGTTCGCTCGCGAGATTTGGTCCCGCTAGCTGCTGCGGGCAGGCGTCGTCGGCGACACCAAAGGTAGACCCGGCGAAGAGCGCGAGGTAGTTGGGCTGGCTCGGATGGGTGACGGCATGCGCGTCAGTGAAGACAGCGCCCTGCCTGGCGAGAGACGCGAGATACGGCGCGTCGGTGGCGCTCGTGATATCGGCGTAGCTGTGGTTCTCTTCGACGACGATGACAATGTGATCGTAGTGCGGCAAGGGCTTCGCCGCGCCGCCCGGTGTGCTGGTCGCGCCCAAGGTCATCGCACAGCCCGCGATTCCCAGCATTAGCAGCCACAGGAGCGCCGCCCACGCCAGCGCGCCCGCACGCGCACGAGTTGTCGTAGCCGCAGCGGTCACACAAAACACTCCTCTATTACAATGTCAAACCCTGACATGGGACAGTCATTCCTTCGAAATCATCTCACGCCTGTAGCCTCATAGCGCAGATCCCTCATCCACACTTGATCGCATCGATTCCATTTGCTATTGCTGAGGTGGCGGCGGGTTGCCGGACTGCGGCGGATATACTGGTGGTTGAGGATAGGACCACTGCTGCGGGGCATCGCCTGGTTGCGGAGACATCGCTGAGTAGCCGGGGTAGTTTGGATAGCCAGGATAGGCTTGAGCGGGAGCGACTGGCGCGGCATTGCGATAACTGTTCGCGCCAATGAGGCCACCGAGTGCGCCCATACCAGCGCCGATGCCGACATCTAGGGCTAACCCAACAATCACCCCGAAGATCGTTGCCCCGATCAACAGAGCTTGCACCTGGCCAGTGCTCATCGTGCTTTCCGCTGGCGCCTGTAGGCCTGGCGCGACCAATGTGATGATAATTACCAGACCAACAATGCCACCTGTCAGCGCGCCCACAGCGCCCGTGACGAGTCCGGCGATCGAGCCTGAGCCTACTTTACCCGTGCGCCTCGCAGCCAGGATGCCAGCCACAAATGTGAGCGCAAGCATCGCCAGGAACAAGACACACTGCAATAATGAGGATGGGCCGGTATTGTTGAGATTCACCGTCGTGAAGCCATTGGTGGTACGGGTTGAGACGCTATACGCGCCCGCGAGCCACTGGACAAGTGTGTTGCCGAGCCCTAATACCCCAAGAATCGCGCCGAAGATCAAGCCATTGCGAATCGCTGGATGACCTGTTTGTTGTGGTGGCATGCTCTCTCCATATCTCCTGTTGTGTATGAACGAAGTCGTATCGTGGGGCTTCCGGCAAGCCCATTGTCTACCAAGCAGTATAGATCCCTCACGCAAGCATCGTAACGGTGCTACGCCATAAGGGGCTTGGCAGGGGGAGTATGCTAGAGAGGATGCGGGAGGTGCGCCATGGAGGTCTTGATGCTCAGCGCGGGCGAGGTGGAGCAGTTGCTCGATCCCGATGCGCTGCTGGATGCGCTGTCCGACGAGTTCAGGGCGCTTAGCGAAGACAAGATTATCGCGCCGGGACGCAGCGAAGTCTCCACCGGCGAACCGGGATTCCTGCTAACCATGCCCGTCTACCGCCCGGGGCGCGAGATCACCGTGAAGCTGGTCTCGGTCTTCCATGGCAACGATGCCCTTGGGGTCCCCAGCCATCAGGCGCTAATCTGCCTCTTCGATGCCGCGACGGGAACGCCGGTCTGCATCATGGACGGCGCGTACATCACCGCGATGCGTACCGCTGGGGCGTCGGCGCTTTCCACCCGCGAATTGGCGCGCGACGATGCGCGGACGCTGGCGATTGTCGGCGCGGGCGTGCAGGGCGCGGCGCACCTGAAGCTGATGCCGCGCGTGCGCGACTTTGGCGAGATTCGTATCGCGTCGCGGACATTTGCCCACGCGCAACATCTGGCCGAACGCGACGAACGGGCGCGCGCCGTCGCGACGGCCGAGGAGGCGGTGCGCGACGCCGATGTCGTCTGCCTCTGCACCAACGCGCCCGATGCGGTGCTGCGCGGCGAGTGGCTGGCTCCTGGCGCGCATGTCACCTCGGTGGGCTACCGGCCACCCGGCGGCGAGCTGGGCGGCGACGTGATCGAACGGGGCGCGCTCTTCGTCGAGACGCGACGCGCATTCGAGGCGCCGCCCGTCGGCTGTGGTGAGCTGATGGGACGCGATCCGATGAGCGGGACGGAGATGGGCGAACTGCTACTCGGGAGCCGACCAGGCCGTAAATCGCATGACGCTCTCACCGTCTACAAAGCAATGGGACATGCCTGTGAAGATATGGCCGCGGCCAGCCTTGTTTACCAGCGGGCGCGCCGCGAGGGTATAGGCGTGACTGTCTCACTCTGACCGCCCGCATCTACTATATTGCTAGCTGCTTGCGTGTAACAAGCCGGGGAACTTATAGTATAGCCGAGTATAATGCAAATCATTCGTCTGGGCCATGCTCAGTGCTGTAAGGTGGCTGCCGCAGGTGAACATCATCGCAGGATAAGCAGGTAGGGGTGGCAGCCGGGGAGGGGATAGGACGAGATGATCGACCAGACAACGTACGCGCAGTGGGTGGGTGCTGCCGTCGCGGAGTACCGCCTGACACGGCTGCTGAGCGTCAGCCCGATGGGGCCACTCTATATCGCCGATTCCGAGATTACGACCTCGACCTCCAGCTACCTTATCCGTGTCCTTACCGTGCCGCCCGCGCAGACCCCTGAGACGATGCAGAACTATCAGGAGGTTCTCGAACGCCAGGCGGGACATATCATGTCGTTGCGGCATCCCTACATGCTGCCACTGGTCAACTATGGCATCGCCAATGGCCTTCCCTATTTTGTCTGGCCCTATACCTCGATGCGCTCGCTCAACACACGACTCTCACAGAGCGGCGTGCTGGATGTGGTGACGATGGGGCGCTACCTCGACCAGATTGCCGCCACCCTGGAATACGCCCACCAGAATGCGACCTATCACCGCAATCTCTCGGTCGATTGCATCTACCTCCAGATGGACGGGCAGATCGCCGTCGGGGACTTCGGCGTGCGGCGTCTCTACGAACTGATGACGCCCGGCAGCCAGGTTGGCTTCTTCTCTGGCAGCCTCGAAGCGCTTGCCCCAGAGCAGTTGACCGGCGGCCAGATCAACTCCTATACCGATGTCTATGCCCTCGGCGCGGTCACCTATCGACTGCTGACCGGGCAACCAGTCTTCAATGGCGACAACTTCAGAGCAGTCGCGGAGCAGCATCTCCATGCGCCGCCGCCATCGCTGGCTCGCGCCCGCGCGGGGATACCCATAGCGCTCGACCGCGTGCTGGCGGACGCGCTGGCCAAAGACCCCGCGCAGCGAATCCAGCGCCCCGGCGCCTTCGCGGACGCCTATCAGCGCGT
>JAICKD010000161.1 GCA_025928125.1 Ktedonobacterales bacterium | reverse complement strand
CGGAACGGCGACTCCGATATCCTTTTTGCCTCGTCCAGCGATCAGGGGCGGACGTGGTCAGCGACAGCTCGTGTCAACGACGACGCCAGCGGGGACGGCGCTCACCAGTTCCAGCCGCAGCTTGCCGTCGCACCCAACGGCGTCGTGACCGTCTCATTCTTCGATACCCGCCGCGATAGCCACCATCATCTGATCGACGTCTATCTGGCGCAGTCGGTGGATGGTGGCGCGAGCTTCCTGCCGAATCTGCGCGTGACCTCGCGGAGTTGGGACCCGACGGTGGATGCGCCCGTCGATGGCAGCGGCCTGCAATTCATCGGCGACTATCAGGGGCTGGCGGTGAGCGACCAGTACGCTATCCCCTTCTGGAACGATACGCGCACCGGCAGCCAGGAAATCTTCACGGCGCTGGTCCCGAGCGCCCAGCCGCAACGATAAAGGCGGGCATGATATTGACGCGCGGCCCAACCACCTGCTATGCTGGCGTCAGCATATCGCGATGAGGAGACGAACATGGCCAGGTACGCGCACGCCGCACGACATACCGAGAACCAGCAGCCGAACTCACGGTTCGGTTAGTCGCGCCCGCATTGCATCGCACGCATGTTCCCCGTTGCGCCCGCCGGACTGACAGACAGGTCCGGTGGGCGCATTGTTTTCCTCCTGTCTGTCGCGCAGTGATGACACGACGCAGAGGAGGAGAGAACGCATGGACCTTTCAGGAGCGACCTGGCTGGCGAGAGGATTGCTCATGGGCTTCGCCATCGCCGCGCCGGTCGGGCCAATCGGCGTGTTGTGCATCCGCCGCTCACTGGCCGAGGGCTGGCTGACCGGCTTTCTGACCGGGCTGGGCGCGGCCACCGCCGATGGCTTCTATGGAGGAGTCGCCGCCTTCGGGCTGACGGCGATCTCCGGCGTGCTGGTGGCCGAACAGGGCGCCATCCGTGTGATGGGTGGGCTGCTGCTCTGCTATCTCGGCGCGCGCACGTTGCTGGCGAAACCGGCGCTAGAGGCGGCGTCGGCGCGGCGCGGGCGCGGGCTGCTGGGCGCGTATGCCACAACCGTTGGCCTGACGTTGACCAATCCCGCCACCATTATCTCGTTCGCGGCGGTCTTCGCCGGGCTGGGGTTGGCGAGCGCAGCGGGCAGCGCTGTTGCCGCGCCGGGGCTACTGACGCTCGGCGTCTTGCTTGGCTCGGCGTGCTGGTGGCTGCTGCTCAGCGGCGGCGTGAGCCTGCTACGCTCCAGGCTGACGACGGGCGCGCTCCGTTGGGTGAATCGTCTCTCGGGCGTCGTGCTACTTGGCTTCGGCGTGGTGGCGCTGGTCAGCGGCATCATGAGCCGGTAACACGCTTCGCCGACGGGCGTGGGCTGCTAAAGGCGGTCTCACGCCAGGTACTTGGAGCCGCGAGACAATCCGCGGCCGAATTACAGAGAGGCGAAATGACTGGACCTATTGTGGTCACACATGCGTGTGCGTCACGGAGCAGGTAATCGAGCGCTACATTGAATGGCAAATCGGGCAATCACTACGAAGAAGAAGCACAGGACCACCCCGATGGATAGGTATGAGGCTAACCCGCAAAAGCCCATGGCGCCCGCAGTGACGGCTGCCCGGAAGTCTTGAGTAATATTGCTGGCACACATATTGCGCACTATAAAACGTCGTGGTGATGCCTGATAGGTGTTACCATCGCCATCGTCGCCCAGTTCTTTTCTGGGCTACGACGTACGACACGCGCATTGCATGTTTGCCACGTAGACAGGACACTGAAAGGAGAGGAAATCAGTGATTAACATCCTCGCGTGGATTATTGTAGGCGGCATCGCCGGTTGGCTGGCCAGTCTTGTCGTGGAAGGCACAGGGCTGGGCATTCTGGGCGATATCATCGCCGGCATTGTCGGAGCGCTCATCGGCGGGTTTATCGTCTCGCTGCTGCTGCCCGGCTCCTTCGGTTTCACTGGTTTCAACATCGGCAGCCTGATTATCGCCTTCATCGGCGCGGTCATCCTGCTGCTCATTCTGCGACTGGTGGGGGTTGGCCGTCGCCGTACCGCGTAACGACCCGATCCATAACGAGTGAGATGCGCTCACTCTGTCAACTGTAATGTTGAGAAAGCCGCTGGCGCTGAACCAGCGGCTTTCGTCGTCTCAGGGGAGAATGTTGATCGGCTCGAACGATCTCTTCGAACGATCTCTATCTCATCACGTCACGAAGCGCGATGCAGCGGGGTGATGCTCACGCCGAGATGGCTCAGCTGCAGCAGCGCCGTGCGATGCACCTCCTCCGCCGATTGCTCGCCCAGCAGCTCATGCCGCCACGGAAAGCCGCCTGTGCCATCGGGATCGATAGAGGTGCTCAGCCCGCGCATCAGCGCCTCGCGCGCTGTCGTCGAGACACACATATGCGCGAAGAAGCCGACGAGCAGCACATCGTCCGACCCCTGTTCCTCCAGCCAGGAGCCAATGCCCGTCCCGGTGAACGCGCCAAAGACGTTTTTGACGAACTCAACCTCCTCGCTGCGGTCGGCGAGCGGCCCCAGGCCCGGCGAGAACTCCGCGCCCCACGTGCCGGGAATGAAGGCCGGTTTTAATCCTGGCGGGGGTTCGACGGGCGGGTTGTGATGCCGCACCCAGGCGATGGGCCTGCCTTCCCGGCGCGCCTCCTCCACCCGGCGCTGAATCGCCTCAAGCGCCTCGGCATGGTTGGGTACGGTCCGGTTGCCCTCCGCTGAGAACTCGTTCTGCGCGTCGAGAACGATTAGTGTCTGCATGATGCTCCTCCGATTCAGGGTGTCGCCTAAACATTGACGGATATCTGCCGAGACAAGTATGATCTCTTTCGGAGGATTGTGCAAAATGGCCGAAAATATTTCGGAATCGCGCACTGGCGCTCGTGCGCTGGATCATATCGATCAGGTGCTGTTGGCGGCGCTCCAGGCGGCGGGACGGATGCGGCTGGAGGATCTCGCCCGGCAGGTGGATCTGGCGCCGTCGTCGGTACACGACCGGCTGCGGCGCCTCCAGCGCGACGGCGTCATCCGCCGCTGGACGATTGACATCGCGCCAGAAGCGCTGGGCTTCTCGGTGCTGGCGTATGTGGGGGTGCAGGCGTCACGGCCATGCTCAGAACTGGTTGGGACGCTGGAACAAATCCGCGAGGTCGAGGAGTTTCATGCGGTAGCGGGCCAGCTCAGTTTCATCCTGAAGGTACGCGCCACCAATACGGAGCACCTGCTCCATCTGATCGAGCGCCTCAAGCAAATCCCTGGCATCGAGGGGACCGAGACGACGGTGGTGTTGAAGACGCACCTCGAACGCGGGCCGGTGGTGAAGGGACCGTGAATATACGCAGACTGGTCAGAGAACGTTGACGGAGCGCGCGACCAGCAGGGCGATAATAGTAATCGAGATCAGCGCCTCCGACATCATCAGCAGCTTCGCCCGAGGCGTCAGCGGCGCGGTATCGGCGGGGCTAAGCGCGGTGGCAAAGCCGAACGCCAGAAAGAGGTAGTCCACGAAGCCGGGCGCGAATGGCTGGCCCGTCGCCTGCTGCGGAAAGAGGAAGTCCGTCGCTGGATGTCCGTGCTGGTGGCGATGGACCGGGCCATCGCCATCAATCTCCCAATACCAGACGGCGAAGATGAGGATATTGCTGACCCAGAGCAGCGCTCCCGCCCGCAGGAGGCCGCCCGCGGCGAGCGGACCCTGGAAGCGGGAATCGGACAAGTGGACGACGAGCAGCGCGACCGAGCTCAACAGCGCGGCGGTCAGCAGAATCTGCATGCCAGCGCGTGTTCGGCGGGCGATGTGGTATTTGGGGCGCTCGAAGAAGCCAACGATCAGCAGCGGCCCCAGCACCGCCACGGAGATCACGAGCGGCAGCCAGTTTGGCCCGACGGTCAGCCCAGCGGGCAGTCCCAGAAACGCCACGCCAATGGCGAACGCCGCCAGGGTTTCCAGCAGAACCTGTGACCGCAGCCCGGCGGGGGTCGCGGGGCGCTCGACTGCTGGATGCTTCTCGGTGCTCATGATGCCCCCTTTGCTCGTATCCGCACTTCTAGCATCCCGTAGCTGAAGCCACCTGCTTTAGCTACGGGATGAAAGCTGAACAGGCGTGAAGTGTCAATGGTGCTTAACACACATTCTAGATGGTAATTACATGGTATAATACCACTATGAGCATCGAACCGAAATCGCACAAAATTACAGTGGACATCCCGCAAGACGTGTGGGAGTCCGTGCGTGGTCTGGCCAAAGAACATCAACGTTCCTTTGTGAAGGAATTGATCTGGGCGCTGCAAGAATACGTGAAGCGCGAACGTCGGGAATCACCGAGCGCCAGTTCCCGTGCCAATGGCGAGGAATAGAGTGATAGAGCAGACGACACGAAAAACATACAAGTTCAAGCTCAAGCCCACTGTGGAACAAGAACGGGTGCTTGATCGTATGCTGATGCTCTGTCGTCATGTCTACAACGCTGCCATTGAGGAGCGCCGCGAAGCGTATCGCATGCGCGGCATCTCTGTGAACTACTACCAGCAGAAAGCGGAACTGCCCGACATTAAAGAGGCCATGCCCGAGTACGGCGAAGTCCATAGCCAGGTGCTGCAAGATGTCGTGTTGCGTGTTGACCGTGCCTTTCAAGCGTTCTTCCGCCGTATGAAAGCGGGGGAGAAGCCGGGTTACCCGCGCTTCCAAGGCCGCAATCGCTACAACAGTTTAACCTATTCGCAATTCGGCAGCGGGGCGACCGTCGACAACGGCTTTCTGGTACTTTCAAAGATTGGCCGAGTAGCGTTGCGCTGGAGCCGCCCGGTGGAGGGCGAACCGAAAACCGTCACGATCTCTCGGGAGGCGGATGGCTGGTATGCGGGCTTCTCGTGCGCCAATGTGCGTGTAGAACAGCTAGCGCGGACTGGACAGGAAACCGGGGTAGATTTAGGGTTAGAATCCTTCGCCACCCTCTCTGATGGTACCATGATTCACAACCCGCGCTGCTATCGCAACGCCGAACGCCGCTTCAAAATAGCCCAGCGCAAAGTAGCCCGTCGTAAGAAGGGCAGCCAACGTCGCAAGAAGGCGGTCAAACTGCTGGCGAAAGCGCACCAAACGGTACGCCCTCAACGACAAGACTTCCAACACAAGGTAGCATTGAAACTTGTGCATCTGTACGACACGATCTACTGCGAAGATTTGCAGGTCGCCAATATGGTGAAGAACCACCATCTCGCCAAGTCCATCGCGGACGCTGGGTGGAGTGGGTTCCTTACCATCCTCACTTTCAAGGCAGAATGTGCCGGGAAGCGAGTGATTGTGGTCGATCCTGCCTACACCAGTCAGACATGTTCAGGTTGTGGCGCTGTGGTGAAGAAAGGCTTATCCGTCCGCTGGCATGCCTGCCCGGACTGTGGCATGAGCCTACATCGTGACCACAATGCCGCACTGAACATTCTGCGACTTGGACAAGAACAACGTTAACTTGCGGACGGGCAGACCGTTCAGGCGCTAACGTGGCCCGATGGGGCGAGCGTAGCCTGAGAATCCCCCAGCTTCGGTTGGAGGAGTGTCAACATATACGATACGTACTATGGGAGCAAACGACCGCTATGTCCCGCGCGTCACACTCTCACACTCTCACATTCTCACATGCTGGGCGCGCGACGACGGCCAATCCCCGCGCCAAAAGCGACCAGCGCCAGCCCGACGATAGCCAGAATCGGCCCGATGATCGCCCACATCGGTTGGCCGCTCATCCCGCTTCCCTTGAGGACATCCAGCCCCTGTAACGTCCACACAATGCCCACCAGTACCGCCAACACGCCGAGGATCAGCCAGACCCATCGCATAGGAATACTCCTCTATGTCTCCCGGAGGAACACACATCGCTATGTTGCTCTACGATGTGGGTTACGGTGCTCGTCTTCGGCTCAGATTCCTGCGTTTGGAGTATAGCATGGGCTGGTTGTGGCTACCGCTCTTGCGCTGCGGTTTTTCAAGATTTGCGGCTATATCACTACCATCCTCAAGGATGAGATCCGAGCATCCGCGTGAACCCTGCCTGTTCAAAGTGATGATCTGCTGTCAGCGCATCTGTAATACCAAGACGCCGCATTACGACGAAGCTGCTTGCATCTACAAGCGACCATCGTTTGTCCGGGCGTGAGACAACGAGTTGCCATGCCTCCTCATCGGTTATTAGGTCAATGTGCTCAATGCGGATGCCTGGCTCTGTTTTGATGAGGGTCATCGCTGTGACCATCTCCGTATGAGGAGTGTGCATCCGCCGACTTGAAAATAACGCGACGATTTCGGCGAGCACATAATTTGTCGTCACCAATGTTCTATGCTGGCGGATACTCTCTGCCACGATTGCCGCTGTCGCTATGTGATCTGGGTCGTCGCGATCAAAGACGGCTGCCCAGCCAGAGGTATCAACAAAGAGCGCATTATTCGTCGGCATGAGAATCAAGCGCTTCTTCGGCGATGATATCGTCGTGCCGGTCAGCCCAGCCCGGCGCGCCGCTGCTGATGATACCGACTGCACGCAGGAGCGGATGCGCGCGAAGCTCGTCCTGAGTCGGCCGCACGGTAGATTCTCCTATCGTTGCCCAGTGCGCCAGCGCTTCCTGAATGCTCTGCTCGGACGAGTCGACGCTCATGCTCTCTATCCATGCGCGCACGAGTTCAGTTATGGTACTTCCTTGCTGCTGGGCAGCCTGCTCCAGACGTGCGTACTCTTCGTCGGATAGTTCAAGTGCTCGGCTCATGATGGCCTCCTCGTGACCCTTGTGTCTGGCATGCGACAGCCGCAGGTATCCTGATATCCATTGTACGATAGGCAGTGCCACGATGGTATGCCGTTAAATCGCATCTCACGTTCGCCGCTACACTCAAGGTATGGCACGTATCCGTGGCGACCGAACATTCGGAGGCTGTTCAGTATGTCCCACGAAAGTCTGGTCAGGGCTTCTGCGTCTCCAGGTCGGGCGTGGGGTCAGGACTCCCGGCGTCCGACGTGTCATCAGAAGCGTCATCAGAGGCCGCCCGAGCGCTCGCCACTGGTGTTGCCACGGGTTTGGTGACCGCCAGCAGCAGGTATCCAGCCGTGAGAGGGAAGATAT